>JBBTVT010000110.1:0-2892 GCA_038078655.1 Patescibacteria group bacterium | reverse complement strand
TGTAGATTTCCAGAAGTATGTATTTTTTAAATTTTTGAATACTTTGAGAAAATTTTTAGAATTTTTTTGATTGCTTGATCAAGTTTATTTTTTTTATTAATCACAATGTAATCGCAATATTTTTTTGCTTGTTTTATTTCATTTTTAGCATTATCTAAACGAATCTTTAAATCTTCTTTTTTTATTATTTCACCTCTTTTTTTAATTCTAGCATTTAATTCATTTAAAGATTCTGATTTTATGAAAATAAAAATTGCTTTGATTTTTTTCTTTTTTATTTGAAGTGCTCCCTGAAAATCAATATTGATAATTGGCGAAACATTTTTTTTAAATGTTTTTAATGTTTTTTTTAAAGTACCATAATAATTGTTATGAACAAAAGCCCATTCCAAAAATTCTTTATTTTTTATTTTTTCTTTAAATTGTTTTTGAGATAAAAAAAAATAATCCTGACTATTTTTTTCATCAGAACGTTTTTTTCTTGTGGTGCAGGTAATAATACGTTTAAAACGATCATCGGATTCAATTATTTTTTTAATGATTGAGGTTTTGCCAACACCAGATGGGCCTGAAATAACAAATAACATAAATTAGAATAAATAAAAATTTTATTGTTAGGCACTGTCGGGTCTTATAATAAGGTGGTTCGTTTGTTTGGATAGATTATTTTTGATAAATTAAACAAAAATATTTTGTATTGCTTGGAAAAATATCTGTCTATTTTTATGGAACCATTATCATCGCAACCATCAATAATAATAGACTTACATTGGTAGCAAGTTATTTTTTTCTTAGTATCACCAAAAATCTCATTACTGCATTTTTTGCATTTAATGAAAGTTTATTTTTTTTGGTTTTGTTGGTGATTTGCTGAGACATATATTTATTTTAATAAGTCATCCAATTCACACGACAATAAGGTTAATTTATTAAGTACAATCTGCTCTTTCTGATTCAAATTGTCGGCCGTCATTCTAATTACTTTGGTAATAATAACATCGCCGAGCATTATCCTGTTGGTTTTTTTGAAATATTTCTCTGTTTTCTGATAAAAAAGAGTTGCATACTGTTTGAGTTTATCCTGTGGTGTCAAACGGCTACTCCAATTATTGCTTTCAAATTCAAACTTATCCTCTAATTTCTTGTCGATTTCAATCAGCAAATCACCATCTCTAAAATTCATCCAATAATCACTTATCGTGTAAATAATTTTTATTGATCCGTCCCCTTCAGTTTTATACGAATAGATGAAAGAAAAGTTATCCGAATGAAAGTCCTGATAGACTACTACCCGTTCAAATTCTTTTACTGTACGAATTTTATATTCATCTAAAAGTCTTAAATAGCTTTCTCTCCAGTTTTTAAGCCAATTTGTGATAAATGTCGGATCGATAAATAATGGCGATAAATCATTTTTAAGATTTTTATCACTCACTTTATTTATCTGAAGTGTAAGCTTATTAAAAAGAGCGCGCGGATCTTTTACATCAATGCCTTTAGCTATCATGTAATCAAAATCTGGTACGACTTTTTTACCCATATACCAAAGCAGGTCATAAATATCACGCCCCTTTTCTTCATAAATAACATCGCCAACTCCACGAGTGCCCCGTAAGAATATAGCCGCTAATTTACTGGCCATTAGTGCTCCCATATTATATGTCAAAATAACAAATGAAAGCTGGTCGCGATTTATTGGTCGGCGTTCAGTTACAGTATTCGGAGCGATAAAATAATTGAGATCAATTTTTACATGTATTTGATTTGATGGATTGCCAAGACTTAACTCTTTGCCAACATAAAATTTCAAAAGTAGACCCCTGCCAGCGGCAATTTTTATTTTAAAAAAATCAGAATCGGCGCCATAGGTATTAATAAAATAGTTTTCAACTTCTTTTTTCAATTCTTCTAAAAATTTCTCGGTCACCACATGAGAAACTTCAAAATCTAAATCAACAGACATACGATCAAGTCCATGAATTATACGGAGCGCGGATCCTCCATACATTATCCATTTGTTATATTTGGAATGATGATAGATAAAATTCAAAACATAAAACTGAAGTTCCTATTTAAGGGCATTGCGATGGGTCTCGGCATCAATATTTCTATAAGCGGATAGGTCATCAAGCTTCCTCTTTAAAATTGTAGTTATTTGCTCGTTCATATATTTTTATTGATTAAAGAATAAAATTTTTCCTGTTCGGCTTTGCCCATTTCATCAAAATCTATCCTCAATTCCTTAATCATCTTTTTAATATCTTCTAAATTTACTCCCTTAAGCTGGCGAGTCCTAAAATAAAGTAAATCAAATAACGCCTTGGCTGGAGAAGCGATGTAAAAATCAAACTTACCTTTTACTAAAAAAAAGTCAGAAAAAAAATCTTTTTTGATAGACTGATAAGCAAAATTACCAGCTTTCGTCTGATATTCTCTTGTTACTTTCAGTGTAATTGATGTGATAGAATGTATGGCTTCAGTAGCAAGATTATAGTACTGCAAAGCTGCCCAAGAGCTCACATATGATGGGGTACGAATTATGTTTGCAAGATAAAAAGAGTAAGAAACATCCGATCGATTTTTTTCAAAGAAATCGGTAATTATATAAAGGCCATTTTTTAATTGCAGAATATCCTTATATTTTAAAAACCGACTAATATAAGTGTTAATCGTAGAATCTTTAAGCCCCAACTGCCTTCCGAGCTGATGCACAGTATTTTTATTGAAGTGAGGCAAGGTTTTTAGCTGTTCTAATAAATTTTTTTTGCTTTTCATATATTTGACATTAGTGTATCATATTAGAAATGCTAAGTCAACAAATTGTACAAGATGAATACATAAAAATATAGGTTCTTCAGACAATTCTGTGGATATGTAAAATAAATTTTTAAT
>JBBTVT010000109.1:21125-27795 GCA_038078655.1 Patescibacteria group bacterium | reverse complement strand
GCCATACCAGCGCCAGCAACACCAATTTGTTGCGCCATCATCATTGAACCGCACAACATTCCAATCGCAATAATATAACTCAAAAGATGACTTGAACTGCTAACTCCTGTAATTGCAACATACAGTTTCTCTCCTCCCACGTTTCCTGCCCCAGCTGCTCCTTTCTGTAAAATCGAAGAAGTTTCACCAGTTTCGGTAAGCGAAAAACCTGTTGCAGCTCCAGATAAATCGTTTGCTGTATCAGCTGTTGACATTACTGTTAAAGATAACCATAAAAAGAAAGCCATTGCCGGACCAACAATTAAATATTTAGTAAATTCAGTCCACCATTGTCCAGAATATTTTGCTCCGCCCGGAAAGGTTGACGCAAGATAAGCAATAGGAGATAGCACAACCAAAAACCACAGCATTACAATTCTTATTAAAAAAATCAAAATTGTTCCCAATGTTACGGCAATTGCCACAACAACCAAAACAAATGCCAATATAAGTGCCGCAACTATTTCAAGGCTTCCAGTTTTTTTTTCTCCTTCACCCCTTATAGGATCGCCCCCACTAAATTTCAACAATTGATCCAATCCAAAAGCAGTGGCAAAATTTCCAGCCGCAGCCTCCCTATAACCATTAACAAAGGTCATTGTTGCTATTTGACTCACATCAATTAATAATCCGCAAATCATTTTGCTAAAATTAATTAAAATTGCCATTAAAAGCAATTTTGGTAATAATTTTTTATAATTATATGTTTCAATTCCTAAAATAGTGCTAATGGCAATAATTAATAGAACAACAACAAAAAACATATTTGCCACATCTCTAATAATAGTCCATCCCTCTGTTACTGCTGGCGCCTTGATAAAATCATTGTATGAACTCACAGCAATCAATATCTGGATAATAACAATTAAAACAGAAGCTAGTAATTTTACTATTGCAAAAAGAAGCCAACATGTCGGCGTTAAAACCCATTGCATTATGCTACCACCAAAAAACCTTGTAATTATGCTCTCATTCACCTCCTGAGCATTCGCTAAATCGGGAAATATTGAAAAAAGACCAACTAACAAAAAAATTGATAGAATAGAAAATATTAATTTATTTTTTATTATCTTTTTTAACATAGTAAAATTTTTAACTAAAATTCTTTATTTTATTTTGAACTTTATTGCCAATTAATTATCATTTTATAATTATTGTTCCACTATATTTAATTTGACCATCTGTGCCACATTCTCCATCTCCTGCATAATAACTATTAGTACACCAACCCCAATTATCTTTTACGCTAATACTAGGAGTAAATGTGCCTTTTCTTGTATAAATATGACTAAATTGAAAATATGTTTCTGTACAAGCTTGAGGAGAATCGCCGAAATCATTTCCTTCACATTTTTCTTTATGATTTTTTATTTTATTTTTATTGTCTGTAATAGTTTTATCACTACCATCCCCCCAATCAATAATAATTTGTCTGATTGGCATTTGATCTTTATCAGCCCAAGCATAAAATTTTACAACTGCGGACATTCCTATTTCTCCTGCTATATCGCCAGAATTTTGTTTATTGATAGTAAATTCATTTGTTTTACTTGTAATTTGTGGACACCAATTTTTATCTACAATACATCCCAGTGAATCCACCGCGCGAATCTCTGGCGCAGAGTTAACTTTACCCCTTGTAACATCCCAAGAAACCGCATCATTATAAACGTATTCTTTTCCCATTATATTAGTAGTTACTAATATATCCTTTGAAATACATAAGCCATCTTCCTTGTCGCTATCACAATCAGAATTTTTTGTACAATCAGTGGTTAATTCTTTTGCTCCTAAATTTGTACAAACATTTTCCTTTTTGCATATTCCATTTTTAACAGTATGCAAACTTCCTGTTTGAAATGCTCCTTTTTCATTAAGAGGACAATCCTTAATATTTTGATTTGCTTTAATGAGGGTTGTCTCGTCTGGACACATTTGTAATCCATCTACATTTTCACAATTTGAATATGAATTACAAGTTTTTCCAACACATTCTTTATTTTTACATTCACCTGTTGGTATACAATCTGTATTTACAGCACATATTTTATTACAATCTACATCATTCTTACAATTTATATTTACATCATTGCCACATTTTCCTATGCATCCATTAGAACAGTCGTCATCATTTTTACAAACATTACCCCCATCGTTGCATCTTTCGCTTATACATTCACTTCCTGCCTTGCAAGTTAAAAGGGGATTACATTCTATTTTTCTTTGTTCAATTTCCCCATCTACCGTTATTTCTTGCCATAAATTATTACTACAAACATTTTTATTAAATTCGCATACTCCTTCTTCGGGTTTACAGTTTACATCTTTTTCACACACAGCGCCTGCATTATAAGACTTTTCATCACAAACATTTGTTTTTAATGTAGTATTCTCTGTTCCGGTTATTGTTTCACCCCAGCTATAAGCTCCTGCTTTAACAAAAATTTCTTTAAGATTTTCTTTTTTATTTTCATAATCTATCTTCCCCAAATATGCGCCAGTCGTTGCATTTTTTCCGCATTCTGTAGAAATATAAATAAGTTTATCCATGTCCGACAATCCTGGCAATGCTCCAAATGGCTTACATCCTTCATCGTAGACATATGAATATTCACCTAAAGGTATTCTATTGTATTGATACTTAACTGTTGGATATTTTTGAGCTTGCCAAATCCTATCTGTCCATGCTTTATTGCCTTCTTTTGCACCCGAAACAATAGCTATTGTATTACAAATTCTTGCATTATTACAACTAGTATCACTAGTAAAATCTTTATTTATTTGATTAGTATTTAGGTCATAGCATCCAACTCCTTGCCAAGGAACACACGACCATTTTATCTTTTTTTGAGGCCAATACCAGTGATCCTCTATTCCATCATCTCGAATATAATAACCACTTGAACAGAATTTATCATGACTTGTTCCTAATAAATAGTCTACTGCGGCAGGCAAAATCCCAGCAATAGAAAACCATTTTGGCTTCCAATCATGATGTGATTCAATTATTCTCCATTCAAAAGCCCCTGTTTTCTCTAAACAATAAGAAAGGTTTCCGGCGATGCCTAAATCTGTACTACTAGGATTAAAGCCTGCATCTGGAAAATTTAAAGAAGGATCTATTTCCCCAGAAACAAGATCAACTGGAAACCATGTCGAACAAGCCTTTTCCCCGTCGCTACCACTAGTTAAAGTATTTTCATCTTTCTCTAAACAATACCCCTTCCAGCCATAATATGTATTTGCTTTTTTAATCGCGCTACATTGCCCCTTTTTGTCATCTATACAATTTGTATCATTCTTATCACAACAATCATTGTTTAAATTACAAGATAATCCAATCTTTGCAGGGCTTCCTTCTGAACAAATTCCGGCTATACTTGTTTTATTCAAATTAAAATAAGCTGTATTATAATTTGTTGTCTCTACTTTTCTATAACTACACTCACACGCATTATTATCTGTTTCTTGCTGGCTACAAGAATTTACATTTTGAAAACCATCTTGAGATGCTATGCTTATTGGAAAAGGAGAAGTAGCCTCTGGGTAAGCTCGACAGGATTTTGATATAGCATCTTCTTCCTTTTGATTTTTATAAGCTAACTTCCAAATTGGAGCGGACGAATTTTTTGAATAATCTTTTTGATTTAAAGAATAAATTGGATATTGATTAGCAATTGAATAACCGCTATAATCCAACCCCTCCCAAGAAATATTTCTTCCTGAATAATTATTTTCATTAAGAGACATTATTTCTACACATTTTTTCTCTTTACATTTTCCGGACAAACATTCTAAATCATTTAAACAATCAACACCTTCTTCTTTAACAACCCATTTTTCACAACCAGAAGAAAAGCCGTCTTTAAATTCACTACATAATCCATTTTCTGTACAAATATTCTTTTTCTTTCCATTAACCATTGTCTCTGAACTATCCTTACAAGAAAGCCATTGACCACAAACTCTATCGCGATTAACTTTAATGATTGAATTAGCGGTACATTTTATTATTAAATCTGCTTTACATCCAGCAGGCAAAGGATCTATTAATGCATCTCCAACAAAACAAGTTGGTGAATTACATTCTGTATTTGGAATAACACCCTTTCCTTCCCCCTCGCTTTTTTTATAAGTTTCTTCAGCGTTATAAATTAATTCTTTTTTGGAAGTGTCATTAAATAAAATATTACCTTCTTTTTTGCTAACTAATCCATTTGGAGAATTTTTATCAATTTTATCATTATTTAAATAATAAAAAGATTGATTACTTAAAGGATCAATAAATTGAGTACATCCGGAATAATTAACTGAGCAATTTTTAACCCAGTCTTTTGTGTCCTCTCCTTCACAATCTGGTAATCCAGATTCAGTTCCTTTTTTATACCAGCCATATTCTGTTTGACCTAAAACCAATTTATAATCACACACCTTATCTTTTGGATCTTTAAAATACATTACTGAATCATTATTTTCTCCATAATGATACTCTTGGCATGACATTCCAGCTACATTACAAAGAGTTGTGCTATAAAAATCTGGATCATTTTTCAAATATACGTCCTGCCAAATTTCTTTTTCTTCCTTGTCTTTTTTAATTCCTCCGCTTGCATTAAGATTCGGCAAACCAAAAAATCCGCAACCCTTTTCTTCCGCTAAACAATAATTTTGTGGATCATTCACAAAGTAAGCAATTTCATCACTTGAAGCAATAACTCCTTCTGTTGTTTGCCCATACGAAGAAGTAGAATTTTGAGTATCAATTAAGGTTTGACAACCAATAAATTTTTCTTTACATACTGACGAAAAAGATTTTAAATAATGCATCGCTCCTCTACGATCTTGATATTCTTCGCAATTTAACATTTCTTGAGATGAATCATCGCCTATTAATGTTTGATCACAAGTAACTGGGATACTCCATGAATCTTTTATCAAAAAGATATTATTAGTAATTTCTTTTAAAATAATATTACTCACGAAAATATTGCCCAATATTTCTAATTGCTCATTCGTATCTACAGCTCGAGAAAATAAAAGCGGACCAAATGTATATTTATTCCAGTCTGTTCCAATCTCTTGAGCTCCAAAAGATAAAGGCATACTTCCATTATTAAAGCTTACTTTGACATTTTCTTTATTATTTTCCACACTTTTAGCCCAAAAAGAAATTTCGTAAGATTTATTTTGAATCAACAAATCAGACATTACTCCTTCACTAGATTGAATTGATTGTTGTTTATTTATAGGTTTTATAGAATTCCCGCCAATAATATTTGCCTCAACTGAAATTTCTGCATTATCCCATCCAGAATACTCTTTGTCCTCAAAATTATCCTGTAAAATTATTCTAATATTATCGCCATGATTTTCACGATAAGCTCTACAACCATTGTTGCTAGCTGAACACATTACTCCTTCTTTTGGAATAGCCATAAAAATACATTGGTTATTATTCCAGGTTCCATTATAAACTTCACAATTAGCTTCAATTATATTTGCGTTACGCAAAGGATGGCAATCCTCAGAACAAGTAATCGTATTTTTATAAAATTCATAATAAACCTCTCCTGCTTCATCATAAAATTGTTTACATTCTGGATTATTGATCGCATCCGCTTCAGAATCACAATTATCTAAATTTACAGAAGCTCCAATCGTCTTTGGTTCCCCTTTCTCATTTTTTTCCAAATTATAAGATTTTAATTGAAAACCCTGGGTATCTGAACCAACCCATGTATAAAAAACTCCGCAAGATGCATTTGTTTTAACGCAACGTCTCAAATAAGAGTAATATTCTTTGCCTTCTCCTCCTTTTGTTACTTCGTCTAAATTAGTAAATTCATCGCAACCCGCCTCATTTGCTAAACATTGTTGTCCGTTTGGAATTAAATAAATGTTTTGATTTCCAGCTTCAAAGTTTGTCGCCAATTGATGATAATTTTTATATCCCACACATTCTTGCGGACATAAATTTTCAGTTTTTACAACTCCAGGAACCCAAGGTTCGCCATTAGTTGGAGTATATTTTTCACAACCAGCATTTGTTGCATCGCATTTTAGTCCATTTTTATTTAAATAAATTTTATTAACCGCTGCATAATCTGAATATTTTTTTTCTTTATTAGTATCATTCAAAATGTCGCCTAAAACTTCTGCATTTGTTAAATTATCTTTAATATTGCTCAATTGAATAAATTCGTGACACCCCTCATTTTCAGCGCTACATTTTTGAACATTTTTATTAAAATAGATTTTTTCGTCTATGTCCCAATCACCTAAAGTAGTTTTTGATTTTGAATACCATAAACAACCCGCATTATTGCTATCGCAATTACCAATTATTAAAGTATTTTTTAAATAAGAAACATTCCCAAAAGCTTGACAAGTATTAAAACGACTTGGACATTCATCGCCATTAAATCGCCAAATATTTTTTTCTCGTACACAATATCCCCATGCTCCTTGGCAATTTCCTTCTGAATCCTCTTTTAAACAGCTCTTTACATCTACACAAACCTGCGCTCTTTGTTGAGATTGAGGTGTTTCTATTGTTGATCCAAAAACCTTAGCTCCACATTGATGTTGAGGAGCTTTCAAAATCCAATTTGGGTCAACCAAATGATAAAAA
>JBBTVT010000109.1:0-21025 GCA_038078655.1 Patescibacteria group bacterium | reverse complement strand
ACATTGATGTTGAGGAGCTTTCAAAATCCAATTTGGGTCAACCAAATGATAAAAAATACCATCTTTTACATTAAACCCCATTACAATTTCTTTTAAACTCTTGCTACTAATATCAGAAGAATCTATAATTTTTTTGGCTGCTATTTCTAACCCAACTGGAACAATCCGCGCTAAACGCATTTTTTTAATATTTTCTAAACTAAATCCTTCTTCTTGACTTCCTTTACCCAAAATGACTCCTGCTCTATTCTCGCCTACTGGTAAATTAATCCAGGGATATTTAGCTGGATCATTGATCGCATCCTGAAAAGTAATTCGTTCATTGTTTTGCAATAAAGACCCCATTCCTTGATTAAGAACACAATTATCAACTTGAGCAAAATTTAAATCATCTGGACAACTTAAATAATTTGTTAATACATCGTAATTTCCTCCGGAAATAATTTGAGAAGTAAAAATTGAAGAATAAATTTTTTGAACCTCTTTTATGGAGGTTAAACTAACTGTTGAAGAACTTGAATCATTGTCTGGCGAAGATTGAGTAAGCCCCTTGTCAAAAAGTTGCTTTAACCATTTTGAAGCAAAACTTTTAGTAAAAATACCCATGGCATCAGCCCATGGAGTTCCTGTTTGTTGTTCTTCAGTTGTAGTAGCTTTTGCGGCTATGCTATCAGTTGCTGCGCTTATATTGCTAGCCGGCGTTTTTACATCTCCAGAAATTATTGAAGTTAAAGGAAGTATTCCATTGTATATTTTTTTTTCTTCTTCTACTACTTTTTCTTGCGCTTGTTCATGTATTGTAGAAAGTAAAGACAAATGAACTCCAATATCATTGGCTTCTGGATTCCAGTATTTTTGAAAATCAATCCAATCTTTGACTGTCTTTCTATCTTTTAATTCTTTATAATGTTCACTCATTTTACTAATCGGACATTCTGATTTATATCCTTCATAAAGCTCTGATTTAACTCCGCCTATTAAAGAAGCTTTTAATCGAAGATCTGTTTCGCATAAATCAAAACCTTTTTTGACACACTTATCCAGCTTAAGCTCGCCTGGTTTTGCTAAAACTTTTTGCATTGGATAATCTATATATATATCTTTTTCTTGAAATCCCATATCAATTCCTTTTTTTGTTAATGCATCAACTTCTGCTTGCAATGCTGCTGTATCAGGATTGTAAACATTAATATTCCCTAAATCTGTAAGAGTAACACCTAATTTAGGACAATCCTCATCCGTTTTGCAGGTCATTTTAGGGGCATGCTGACAAGTTCCTCCTAATATTCCTTTGGCAATATTATTTATCAAATCTCCTGCCACACCATCACCTACTTTCTCTAAATATTTTTTAGGACTTGCTACAATAAGAGGTTTCCCTCCCTTATTACCAGTTGCGAGATAAGTTCCTAAATCTGCGGCTACATTATTTATAATTTTCTTTAATCCTGTTTTCCAAAGTTGATCTTTAGTTTTTTTATATCCCTTTTCTATTGCATCAATTGTCTTATCCCAAGTAAGACTAGCCCAATCAAACACAGGCATCGTGGCTTGTGCAGGTTGTGGCGCTAAAAAAACTGGGACAATAAATGAAAAAACAAATACAAACAAAACCATCGTTGAAATGATTTTTTTGCGAAATCCTTTGTTTTTATTTAAGAGCATAATGTAAACATTACATAATTTATTTTTTACTCATTTATTGCTTCTTTCATCGCTTTTTGAAATAAAACCTTTAAAGTCTCGTCATTAATTTGACTCAATTCTGCCTCACTCATTCCAGATTGAAGTAAAAATTTTCTCATCTGCTCAACCGACATTCCCTGTAAATCTGTTGGGGTATCCGCAGCATCTAAATTTGAGTTCATTCCAGTTGCATCTATTGGAACTTCTGAATTAGAATTTAATTCCGCAGGATTAATCCCTGTAGAATTTACTGTTTCTGTATAAATTTTACGCAAAGACTCGTCATCAATTTGATTCAACTGCTCTTGAGTAACTCCGCTTTTTAATAAAATTTGTTTCATTTCATCTACTGACAAAGTAGAATTTACCATAGATGGAGTAAGAAAATTAGACTCAACAATATTTTTATTTTCTTCTTCATTTATTTTTGGAGTTAAAGGAATCCCTGTTTGATCACAAACCTTACCTTTGGCGCAATTTGGATTTAAACCTTTTTCTATCTCTGCTTTATCGTCAATGCCGTCTGAATCAGAATCTTTCAAATATGGCGAACTAGAATAAACATTCAATTCATCATAATCTGAAAGCCCGTCATTGTCCGTATCTTTATTTTTATCTCCGCCAAAACCATCAATATCTTGTTGCAAAAAAGCGCTTCTTTCTAAATCATTTTTATCTAAATAATCAAATGGCCGATGTATTTTATTTTTAATTTGCGTAATCCCTAAAAAAATAATTAGAATGCCAAAAATAATTACAATGCCCGCCATTAGGTTTTTTTGTTTTTGTATTGTCATAATTGATCCAAGAATTATTTTTAATATAACACAAAAAAATAAAAAAACAAAAAAATAAAATTTACTTTTTATTATTGCTTTGAAATTATATTTATAGTATACTTTTTTTATAAAAAATCAAAGTCTTATGTTCAATTTTAAAAAACCTCTAAAAAATAATATTCAAATTGCAAGCTTTTTAATTAATGACCCAAAACTAACTGAAATATGGGGCAATATTTATATTGTTGAACCATCAAATGAACGAGAGGCCAAATTAGGACAATTAATAGTCTTCGCTGCCATTTCCGATTTTTCTCCACAAAATTCTCAAAAAGAAATTGTTGAATCCATCATCAAGGAAATTCAAAGCAACTACTATGGTTCAAATGCAAACAAAGAAGAATCCAACATTGAAGAAATATTTGAAACAACCCTGCAAAAAACCAATCAAGACTTTGCAAAAATAATACGGGTGAGCCAAAATAATTGGTTTAAAAAAGTGAATATGTTGATCGCTGTTATAAAAAATGAATCTGTTTATTTTGTCCAAATCGGTTCGCTTTTTTCAGCATTTTTAATCCATGATGATAAAATAATTGACATCGTTGAAAAAGTAAGAATAAATAACATTCCAATCAATCCATTAAAATTATTTTCCTCTATTACCAGTGGCTCTCTTAGCGCCAATGATAATATTTTTTTTACCTCGCTGGGAATTTTTGATTTTATTAGTTCGGAAAAAATAAAAAAAATTATCAACGACCTTGAGGTTAACTCGGCTATTTTAAAATTTAAAAATCTTTTAAGCAATCTAAAAACAAAAAATATTTTAATTGGAACAATTGTTAAAAATGTTCCTATAAATAAAAAAAATGAAACTTTTACGCCTAACAATAATCCATTGTTTGATTTGGTTCAACAAAAAGAAAAAACAGAAAAAATACTTCGCCCATCTCTTTTGTCTAAAATCCAAAAAAATTGGACAAATTGTTTTTTGTTTTTCATTAATCATTTTTTAAATTTTTTCAAAAAAATATTAACCATTTTTGCGAAAAAATCTTCACAACAAAAAAGAATTGAATATTCTCAAAAAATAAAAAAAGAAATTCCTAACGCCCCAATGCCTTTGAAAAGAAAAAAAATATTTTCAATTAATAATTATCCTTTCTTGGCAAAACTATTAAATAAATTTAAATCCTTCCCATTTCCAAGCAAGGTGCTACTTATAATTTCTTTAATTTTAGCATTATTTTTTATTTACAGTCTCATTTGGCTATCAAGAAAACAAACCAATGAAAATATAATTAAAGAAAATAATCAACTCATTGAAACCATAGAGAACAAACAAAATGCTGTGGGGGCCGCCCTCATTTATAAAGATGAAAATAAAGCAAAAAAAAATTTGGAAGAAATTTTGAAATTGTCTGAAAGACTGCCTAAAAATTCAACTGAAGATTTAGCAAAATATCAAAAAATTCAAAAAGAAACAGAAATACAATTAAATAAATTGAGAGGCATCTCAATGATTGAAAATCCATCAATGATAACTGATTTAAATTTGATTGATTCTGAAAATAAAAATTTTAATATAATTCTTTTAGATCATCAACTTTATTTTTACAATCAAGAACGTTCAATTTTTAAATTTAATTTCGCGGGAAAAAAGATTTTTTCTATTTTGAAAGGTTTGCATGGTGAACAATTATTTAAAAACGCAAAGCCATTTACAAAAAATTCCATTTTATTTTCTAATAATATTAATGAATTAATTAGGTTTGATTCTTTAAAGAAAAAATTAATTTCAATGAAATTTCAATTGCCAACCGAAACCAAAGAAATAGAAGATTTCGTTGTTTACTCGCAAAAAATTTATTTATTAGATGCCCAAAATAATCAAATTTACAAATATTCTCAAACTCAGACTGGTCTTGGAGAAAAAAGCAATTGGTTAAAAAATGTTCAAATTAATTTGAAAGATAGTATTTCAATGGCGATTGACGGCTCTGTTTATATATTAAAATCTAACGGGGAAATTTTAAAATTTCTCAAAGGAGAAAAACAAGAATTTGCTTTAAAAAATCTTGAACCGAAGTTAACAAATCCAACTAAAATTTGGACCGACGATAGCGCGCAATATATTTATATTTTAGAACCATCAACAAAAAGAATGATTATTGCGAACAAGCAGGGTGGGGTTCAAAAACAATACACCTCTGACAAATTTGCTCAATTGCAAAATTTTGCTGTTGACGAGAAAAAAAATAAACTCTACATCCTTTCAAAAAATAAAGTTTATGAATTAAAAATTGAATAAAAAATTTATTAATTATTCAGGCAATTTTGTGGGTATGTAGGGGCGTATTTAATACGCCAAAACAATTTTCGTAGGGGCGTATTGCATACGCCCATTAAATATTTTAACAAATTAATTTTGTAGGGGCGCGGGTTGCCCGCGCCCCTACAAAATCCATACAAATATTGCAAACAAAAAATATATTGTATCGTCGGAAGTCCGACTTCCGACAGTGAGTTTTGGTTAAAGTTGTATCGTCGGAAGTCGGACTTCCGATAGTTGAAAAAGGCTCTGTGAGCCTCATAAATACTGGTGATTTGATTTGAAGGATATTTTTTTAAAAAACAGTCCTCTTTTTTATATTTTAATTTCAATTCCTGTTTTTTTAATTTCAGAAACCATTGGATCATATTTGTTTTGAAAATCTTGAACAGTAAAACCATGCGGTTCAATTCTTGTATCAACATCCATTCTTATGTCCCATAATAAAAATCTATTTTTATCATTATGCTTTTTTAATTTATCTGAAATTATTGCCACATCAATATCGCTCCATTTATTTTGATTTTTTTTAGCATAAGAACCAAATAAATAAATTTTAGAAAAATAATATTTTTTTGCTTTTAAGGCTTGCGCGTATTTTTTGACTATTTTTTTTATTTCAATATTTGACATAATTTTTTATACATTTCAATAATTTTATCAAAATAATTTTTAGTATATTTTTGTGTGCATAGTTTATAGAATTGCAGTTTATATTCTGGATATCGAGTGCGAATATTAAAATCATTTATTTTATTCAAAAAACTTTTTTCTTCTTTTGTTAATTTTAAACCAGCAATTTCTTGCAGTCTAACTAAATCATGAATATACGGAGCTTGTTGATTGGTTTTTTGGACAACTAATGCTTTTAAAATTTTTTCCAAAACAATATGTCCAAAAAATAATGAATCGGAATATCTTTTTCCTTTAAATAAAAAAACCATGGTTTTATAATCATGTTCTGCGGTTTTTTCCCAATATTTTATAACTTGTTTAATACCTTGTTTTTTATCTTCCGGCATAATTAAAATTTATTAATTATATTTTCTATTATTAGAATAAGCTATAACTTTGAAATGTCAAAATTAATAAAATGGTTTAAAATTTATTTATTAAAAAGTGTCAATTATGTTCCTGGACTTGAACAGTAGTAAAGAAAATGTACAAGATGAGTAATAGGTAACGCTTTTAAAAATTCTAATGGTGTTTTTGAAAGCACTGTCGGAAGTCGGACTTCCGACAGTGAGTTTTGGTTAAAGTTGTATCGTCGGAAGTCGGACTTCCGACGGTTATTCCATTTTTTGAATTTATTTTGATATTTGTATTTTGAATTTATTTTACATTTTTCGTTTTTCGTTTTGCATTTTTATGCCACTTCCGCTTCATAAAATATGAGTGTTGCTATGTATTCATCTTGTACATAATATTAACGTAATTTATTAATATGGTATAATGTGAATATCAATCTATACCATATTAAACAGAAATGTCCTATCCAATATTAATTAAAGTTAAAAATTAAAATTAAATTTTAGGTATTAAAGGTTAATATTGATATGAAAGTGAAATACCCTTAAATGATAATTTTGCAATAGTATTTATTTTATGCCATAGTATACACATATTATTATATGCGGCTGTAGCTCAGCGGTTAAAGCGCCTGCCTGTCACGCAGGAGATCGAGGGTTCGATTCCCTTCAGCCGCGTTTTATTCTTTATTTTTATAATAAATTCTATTGCCAAATCTTAAATCAATGTATTCCAAAAGTAAAATTTCTTTTTCCTTTATTTCTTGATTTAAAATTTTACGTAAATTTTCAATTTGTTGAGAAAGATTTGAAGAAAAAATATCAAAATAAATTTCAAATCCTTTTTTAGCAACTACTCTAATTTCTGTTTTTTCTAAATTTTTATTTTCTTCTTTTTTTGACAATGCAGTCATTTTTTTTAATGCGGGAATTTTAAAAAAAGCTACTTCTATATTAGCTTTTAATGGCAGCTCCTTATATAAAAATAAAACTGATTGAACTATTTTTTTTGAAATTACTGTTTTTTTAATTTCTATATTTTCCTTGGTATCACTATAAACAACTGGAATTTTTTTAAATTTCTCAGACAAAAATTTAGGCGCGCAATTGTTTTGTTCTTTTTGATTCTTTAGATCAATCAACGAATTAACTTCTTTAAATATTATTCCGGCGTCATCAAGAAAATAGCACCTATTGTCTTGCGTTGTCCAAATTAAAGTAGAGATTCTTTCTTTAAAGGAAACACTAATCATCCAATGATTGATTTTAAAAATTTTATGAATTTTCAAATTAGTTAAATTGTATTTTTCTTCAATTTTTTTCCGAAACGCTTTTTTGTTAAAAATGAAAAAATTATTTTGATTAAATAAAAAAAATCGTTTTTGTTTCATTTGTTCTAATGCTATTTTTTTTATTTCTTCTTGTGAAATATTTTGAGTTTTAGAAATCTCAAAATTTTGGATATTAAAAAAAGAAGAAAAAAATAAAAAATTCAAAAAAGCAAACAAACAGAAAAAAAATAAAAATACAAAAACTATACTTCTTCTTTTCTTAATAATATTTTCATAATATCTCCAAGAATTTCTATGTTGAAGCGATGCTATATTTTTATAACTTGAACAATGATAATCTTTTTTAATTTTAAATTGTTTTTTCATATAAAAAATAGTAGCATAAAATTATTCTATGAATAGACTGTTTTTTTGACTTTTTTATTATTTTTTTATAAAATATAAACATTATGAAACTTTTAAGCATTCTTCAAATTATTATCTCGGTTTTATTGATTATTAGTATTTTACTTCAAAGCAAAGGAAGCGGATTAGGCGCGGCTTTTGGCGGAGGAGAAAATATTTACCAGGTTAAACGTGGAGCAGAAAAAGGTTTATTTATTTTATCCATTGTTTTTTCTGCTATGTTTTTAGTACTTGGGATAATAAATGTTTTTTACTTCGCAAAATAATTTTAAAAAACAATTTTTCTCGCAAGATAAAAAGGCTAAATCGTTTTTTAAAAAGATATTGCGAATTTTATTTTTATACAATTTTATATTGTGACTTCTTTTTTAAATACAAAATTTAAAAAAAATTTCCCATCATTCTCCAAACAAAAGCTTCGGATTTGGAAATCAATAAAACAATTGCAATCTCATCAATTTCCCAATTTAAAACAATTTAAATATTTATCGCGTTTTTTAAATAAAAAAGAAAAATTTATAATAAAGGTATTGCTTATTTTAATTGTCTGTTGTTTTATACTTTTAATGGGAAGACTATATTTTTCCCAAACAAAAGAAATTGCAAAAACAGGCGGACAATACATTGAAGGTTTAATAGGAACTCCTCAATATATTAATCCCATTTTAGCTCCAATTAATGAAGTCGATTTGGATATTTGCCAATTAGTTTTTTCTGGTCTTTTAAAATACAACGAAAAACAAGAAATAGTTCCAGATTTAATTGAAAAATATGAAATTAGCGAGAATCAAAAAGAATACACTTTTTTTCTCCGAAAAAATGTATTGTGGCATGACAAAGAAAAATTTAACGCGGATGATGTACTTTTTACAATTAAAAGTATTCAAAACTCTGATTTTAAGAGCCCTCTTTCAAACAATTTTAAAGATATTGAAGTAAAAAAAATAAACGATTATACAGTTCAGTTTATACTAAAGAAGCCACTGGCTCCTTTTTTGTCTAGTCTCACTATCGGGATTATCCCGGCTCATTTATGGGAAAACATTCCTTCTAATCAAGCGAGTTTGGCTGTTTACAACTTAAAACCTATTGGCACTGGACCATTTCAATTTCATTCTTTAATTAAAGATCAAAGAGGTTTAATCCAGTCTTATATTTTAAAAAGAAACGCTTTTTATTACGATAAAAAAAGTTATTTTGATAAAATTGCTTTTAAATTTTATTCCGATTTTAAAGATGCTGTTTCTGACCTAAAAACAAAAAAAATTGATGGGCTAAATTATTTACCAAAAGATTTTTTGTCAAAAGAATTAAATAAAACAATTTCTCAAAAAGATTTTACTTTATACCCTCTTTATTTACATCAATATATGGGTATTTTTTTTAATCAACAAAAAAATCCGTTGCTGAAAGAAAAAGTTATTCGTGAAGCATTGGCTTTGTCTCTAGATAAACAAAAAATTATAGATGAAGTATTAGACCAAGGTGGAGAAATTATTGATGCGCCAATTTTAAAAAATCAAATTGGTTACAATCCAAAAATTAAAAAATACAATTATGACATTGAAAAAGCAAAACAACTTTTAGATAAAGCAGGATGGAAATTAAAAGAAGAAAAAAATGAAGAAGCAAAAAAAATAACAAAAAAAACCGCAACAAAAGTTGAAGTAAAAGAATCCGAAAAGAATACAAAAAAATTATTTCTTTATAAAAAAAATAAAGAATTAAAAATTACTTTAACCACGGTTGATCAATCAGAAAATATAAAAACAGCGCAAATAATTCAAAAATTTTGGCAAGATATTGGAATAAAAGTTGATTTAAAAATTATTGATCCAAAAGACATCCAAGATGAAACTATAAAATTTAGAGACTACGAAGCCTTGTTTTATGGCAAAAATGTAGGATTTGATCCTGATCCATATCCATTTTGGCATTCTTCTCAAATAAATTATCCTGGGCTTAATTTAAGTCTTTATTCAAACAAACAAACAGATCAACTTTTAGAAGAAGCCCGCAAAACCAATAACCTGGCGGAACGTGAAATAAAATATCTCAAATTCCAAGATATTTTAATAGAAGATTTGCCAGCTATTTTTTTATATAACCCTACCTATACTTATATTATTAATAAACAAATAAAAGGGATTGGCATTTCGCGAATTATTAATCCATCAGATCGTTTTATTGGCATTGAAAATTGGTATTCAAAAACTAAAAGAAAATTTAAATAAAATGGGCGAGTGATGGAATTGGCAGACATGCAACGTTCAGAGCGTTGTCCTTTAAAAGGGGTGAGAGTTCAAATCTCTCCTCGCCCACCAATTATAGCTTTCGCTATTTTAAAAAATTATCTCGCAGATTTGTTGCTTGCTTTAAACGTTAATAAAATTTATTTTGCTTCACAAAATACCTGTTTTATATATTATTTTAATATTTAGCATTAAATAAAAAAAGGCTCTTAAATTAAGGTAGAAAAAATTTTAAAAACAATGCATCGCATAACACGGGATAAACGGTTCATAACAAATGCGATTTATTACTTACATTAATGAATTGCATTTGCCATAAACCTAAATTTTTATTTTCTCTTTCTTTAAAATAACAAAAAAACTTCGCTTATTCCGATATGTTATATGCCATAATAAAAAGCCTATTAATGTTTGAAAGTTGAACCTTAAACATTAATTTTATTACAAAATATCATTAGAATTTTAAAAGCGTTACCTATATATCTCGTCTTTTGTAAATACAAATATGGCACAAGAGAATAAAATCGGCAAAAATATAAAGAAATTAAGGCAAGTCAAAGACTTGACGCAAGACGATTTAGTCAAAAAAGCGAATATTAAATATACAACATTTATGAAAGTCGAAAGTGGAGCAATTAATAAGCCAAGTGCTCAAACTATAGCGAAAATTGCCAAAATGTTGGGTGTTTCAATTGAGAAATTAATAAAGTAAAAATAAATATGAATAAGCAAAAAATATTTTTGATAGTAGGTTTAATCCTAATTATCTCAATTTCTGTTTTATTAGATTTTTCAATTTTTAAAAAACCTATTGTTTCAGATGATCAAAATAAAATAGTAGAGGAAAATAAACCTATTAACGACGTTAATAAAGTTAATAACGAAGCAACTTCATTGTGTAGTGGTAGTTCAGAAGCAGAATGTTTCGCTAAATTGTCAGAGTGCATAATCGCCAATTCTGCAAAAGATTTTTTGGATACAAGAGGATTTAATATTACACTAAGCGACTGGCCTGAAAAATGGACAAGTAAAATTACCCCATCGATACAAACAAATTTTCCAAATGCAGAAATATTTTTAAATATCCAACCGATAGGAGGTGGAGACCACGGCTCATTCCCATTTATAAAATTAGAAAATAATTATTGTGAGTTAAATCAAGAAAATGCAAAAATAGTATTTTCACCAATAAAGACAAAGGAAGACGCTTTAAAATATTATTCTTTTCTCCAAAAAAAATTGGGCTCAGCATTTAATCAAAGCCAATTGTATATTATGAAAGTCGCGGATTATGACGACTCGAATATAAAATACGAAGCAGGCAGTTGCGAAGGTGATTACAGGGGAAAATTACAAAATAGAATAACCGAGATAAAAGACATTAACGGCGGATATTTAATAACTTTCATAGGATTTAATTATATGTATCAAACAGAATTTTTTGAATTAAAAATTCAAGTCAACATTGACGGAACTATTAAAGAAATATCCAGAAACACACTTTTGGATTGCGGTGGTGGTGCAGTATTTTAATTTTTATCAATATACAAAAATAAGTTCAAAAAAAATATCAAATAATTTTTCGGTCTTTCCTAAAAAAGTGTAATAACAAGAGTTACCTTTTTTCTGAAAGTTGGGGACTATGTCCGCCAGGTGGCATGTGTCACAGTAGTAATACTTTTGCATCAATAGCGGACATAATTTTATGGTATCTTGCTTTGTGTTTAGCAATTTATTTATTTATTTATTTATTTATTTAGAAAGATAAGAGGATGGTAAAATATAGTATCGTGGTTATAAAATAATAAACTAATTTTTTGAATATGACTAAAAAATTTCTATTCATTATTTTAGCAGTCATTTTATTCGCTGGCGTAGATATAGCAACGGTATTGTTTCTTTTTCCATATCAACCAAGCCAACCACCAAAGGCAGATGATGCTGGTTCAACAGAACAAGGTACACAAGATGTTGTTAATTCTAATAACAAATTTGCTTTTGATCTATATTCTCAATTAAATAAATCTGAAAAAGGAAATATTTTTTACTCCCCATATAGTATTTCTGCCGCTTTAGCGATGACCTATGAAGGAGCAAAGGGGCAAACAGCAAGTGAAATAAAACAAGTTTTTCATTTTCCAGAAAGTAATATATTAAGACCAAATTTTGCTGCTATCTATAACGATATCAACAAAGGTACTAAAGATTACGAATTGAAAACGGGGAATGCTTTGTGGATTCAACAGGATTTTCCTTTACTTTCTGATTATGCTAGCAGGATTAAAAAATACTATGGCGGAAAAGCAGCCAATTTAGATTTTATCAAAAAAACCGAGAAATCAAGGCAAACAATAAATAGTTTTACAGAGGGGCAGACAAATAACAAGATTAAAGACTTAATTCCCCCCGGTGTTCTTAGTGCGATGACGCGACTTGTTCTGACTAATGCAATTTATTTTAAAGGAACTTGGCAATGGGAATTTGACACATCAGATACACGTAGCGAGGATTTCAAGATAACTGCAGACAATACCGCAAAAGTACCAATGATGAATATGGACCCCAAAAAAGCAAGTCTCAATTATGCTAATACAGAAGATGCTCAAATTTTGGAATTGCCGTATAGAGGCGACAAAATTTCAATGTTGGTTATATTGCCAACCAAAGATCTTGCCTCAATAGAAAATTCTTTAACGAAGGAAAAATTGAACGAGTATAAATCTAAAATGAAGGAAACAAAATTGGATTCAATATCGCTTCCAAAATTTGAGTTCGACTCTAAATATTTTATGAAGGACACTCTGAGTGCTTTAGGTATGCCAACAGCATTTTTGGCAAACGTCGCTGATTTTTCTGGAATGACTGATAAGAAAGATTTATACATCAGCTCAGTAATACACAGAGCATATGTTAAAGTTGATGAAAAAGGAACAGAAGCGGCAGGTGCTACCGCAATTGCTATAACGGAAAGTGTCATAATGCCGAGCAATGTTTTTAGAGCAGATCATCCATTTGTATTTGCGATTCAGGACAAAGACACCGGAAATATTCTATTTTTAGGAAGAGTAATTGACCCTACAAAATAGAAAATTTTTGTGACGCGCCAGTTTCATTGGCACGGAATTCGGCGGTACGGGAAGCGAGTGCAGGGCAGAGTGTCAGTTCAGTTCAAAGAGGGTTCACACATTTTTAAACAAAGACCCGCCAAAATTAAATTCTTCAAATTCTATATTTGACGATAGATCCATTTAAGTGAAGATTCTGTATATTTTTTCGCCGTCCTAGCTCAGCTGGTAGAGCAACAGTTTTGTAAACTGTAGGTCATCGATTCGAATCTGATGGACGGCTCCAAAATTAGATTTAGGTTTTAATAAGCGCCGCAAAGCGGCGCTTATTAATTTTATAAAAAATCTGAATTTGAAAAACGCGCAGGATTTGCTTTAATGGCTTGTCTTGCATGGCGTGATAAAGATTCTTCTGATGAAAAATTTTTGAAATTTTTTCCTTTGATTAAAAAACATTCGGTTGATGAAAGAAATTTTGTTAAAAAAGCGGTTAATTGGGCGTTACGGCAGATTGGAAAAAGGAATAAAAATTTACGCAAAAAAGCGATTGAGTTTGCAAAAGAAATTCTTCATCAAGAACAAATTTGCTTTAAGCGAAAAAAAATTGGTTCAAAATCGGCAAAATGGATTGCTTCTAACGCGATTAAAGAGTTGAAGGGTTAAAAAAATGCTCAGAGATTGAACCTCTAAACATAGAGGTTTATCTTAAACTTGCGTAAATAATCAATAAATAAATTACTTATCTGTTCTTCTGATAATACTTTGAATAATTCCAATAATAAATAAATTTGTCACGAGAGAACTCCCCCCATAGCTTAAAAAAGGCAAAGAGATTCCAGTGATTGGAGCGATTCCAATATTCATACCAATATTAACAAAAATTTCTATAAAAAATAAAGCGGAAAATCCCAAAATTAAAAAAGCGTTAAAATCGTCTTTTATTTTTTTTATCATATTCCAAAGCCTGAAAAATAAAACTCCAAATAAACCAAAAATTAAAAACGATCCAATCATTCCTAATTCTTCGGCAATAGCGGCAAAAACAAAATCTGTCCTTGCTTCTGGTAAAAATTTTAATTGACTTTGAGGGCCCAACCCCAAACCACGTCCTAAAAATTGTCCAGAGCCAACAGCAATAATGGATTGTGTCACTTGATATCCACGTCCTAGTGGATCTGCTTGTGGATTTAGAAAAACATTAATTCGATCTTTTTGATAATCTTTTAATTGAAACCATCCAACCCCAAAAATTAAAAAAAAGATTATTAAAATAATAATAAAATTTTTTGGGCTGGAAACTATAAAAATCATTCCTAACCAAAGTCCAAATAAAATTAAGGCGGAACCTAAATCTGGCTGTAAAAATACCAAACCAAATGGAATAACCGCTATTATTCCTGTTAAAATAACATGTTTAATATTTTGAATATTGCAAATATTGCTAGACCAATATTTAGCTAATATAATGACCAAAATAATTTTTGCCAATTCTGCAATTTGAAAACTAAATCCAAATGGCAAAACAATCCAACCCTGAGTTCCTCTAAGAGTTTGTCCAAAAAATAAAACTAAAGCCAACAAAAATGTCATCAAAATATACAAAAAAATCGCGCTATTTTTTAAAAAATTCCAATTCAAAAAACTAACCAACAACATTAAAATAAATCCGATGCTGGCAAAAACCAATTGTTTATAAAAATTTGAAAAATTAATCAACTCTTGATTCAAAGACAAACTATACTGAATGGCTAAACCCAAAATAGTTAAAAAAAACACTGCGCCAATGATTATCCAATCCAATCGTTTTAAGCCTTGAATAAATTTCATAAATACAATTTAATTAATTTCCATTTCAAACAATTTCCCGTTTTTTATAAAATAAAAAAATTTATCTCTGGAAGAAAAAAATAAATCCTTGATATTTTCCGATTTTAAAAAATAAATAATATCTTTTTGGTCATACCCATCTACTTCAATGGCCTTAATTAGACCAGATAAATTATACATTAAATAATTTTCTTGAGGGAACCAAACAGCTTTTAAAATTTCTTGCTCCCAGCGACTCAATAATTTTTGAAAACTTTCTTTTAATTTTTCTTGATTTAAATAACAAATCCACAATTCAGAATCATTGTAATAAAGTATTTTCCCTCCATCTTTTGACCATGACATATCCTTGGCTTCTAAAATTAATTCTTGCGTTTTTAAATTAATTTCGGATTGAGGAGAAATTAAATAAAGCAATTGATTTTTTTTATCTAAAATGGCAAGGATATTATGCATAGAAGACTCAAAAGAATAATTAGAATGAGGCAATTGAGTAATTTTTTTGTTGACTGATAAATAATCTTTTTTATTAGCTTGTTTTAAAAAAATATTATTTTCTGAATTTAATGTTAAATAATAAATAAATTTTTCATTAACAAAATAATCTAAAATATTCATTGTTTCAAAAACTACTGGCGTTATTTTTTTATCTTTTAAATTAATTTGAACTATAGAGGATTGATTTTTCGCCTCTACCACCCCATAAAGAATTTTATCATTTTGAATGTGCCATTTAACTTTTTGAATATTTGGGATAAGCTCATTTAAAACAATTATTTCCTTTGGCTTTTCTATATTTAAAACTAAATAATTAATTTTGCCTAAAATATTATTGCCCTCAATGAGAATTTTTTTTTCGGAATCATTAAAAAAAATGTTATTTATTTGAGTCAATTGATTTGAAGAAAAAGAAGCAAGAAATTTTTCTTCTTTAGCGTCAAAATTAAAAAGCCATAAATTAAACCCTGTCTTGCTTTTCACAAAAAAAATCATTTCTTTTTTATTTGGAAATAATTTTGAAAATTCAATAATTTTATCAGACAACAAAACAGGCGTTTGATTCTTTTTAAAAAGAGCAACATTTTGAACAAAGGTGGTCAAATTTGGATCAATGGTAATATTTTTTTCCCAATCATAAAAATTGGTTTTTTGCAATTTAACTGAATAATCCCCAGGGAAGAGATTCATTATTTTTGCTGGAGTTTTTTCTTCTTGCAATTCTCCATTTAAAAAAATTGAAGCATTTTTAGGCACTGATTCTATAACCAATACCCCGGTTTTTTGCCAACTATTTTTTTTGAAATTATAGCGATATCCAACAGCATATTTTAAGAGAACTGTTGCGCTAACAAAAAAAATAACAAAAAAAATAAAAATAATTACATAGCGAGTTCTTAGCTTCATACCAAATTTTAAAAATTGAAAATTAAAAATTTTACTCCGTATGTGTTGAATAATTTTGCTAAAATTTATTAACAATAATATCATATTTTAAAAAATTTGCGTATTTTTTAAATTCATGTTAAATTATTGGCAATATTTTAAATATTTTTTATTTTATTTTTATGCAGCTTTACGATTTACTTTATATTATTTCAAATAAATTTACTGACGAAGAAATTAATTCAATCAAAGAACAGATTGAAATAATTATTCAAAAAAATAACGGAATCATTGTGAAAACAATGGAAGTCGGAAAAAGAAAATTAAGTTATCCAATTAAACAAGACCGTTATGGTTCTTATTTTAGAATTTTTTTTAATTTAGATCCGATTGATTCTAAAAAGCTCAACAGAGATTTAAAGTTAAGCACCAATATTATTAGATATCAAATTATTAAAACAAAGGCGCTTTTTATGGAAAGTCCTTTGCCTAAAATGCCAACCGAAATAAAAATATCAAAAGAGGAAAAAGAAGAAAAAAGGGAAAAAGAAGAAAAAGAGGAAACCCCAAAAATACAAAAACAAAAAATTTCTCTAGATGAACTAGACAAATTAAATGAAGAAAATCTAGATAAAATATTAAGTCATGAATAATTTTAATTTTCATCAAAATTAACGATGAAATAAAAGGAGCCATATGAATTTAAATAAAGCCATTATTCTTGGGAGATTGACTCGAAACCCAGAAAATAAAACGACACAGAACGGTCAATCAGTTACCACTTTTAGCATTGCGACTAATCGTTTTTGGACCAATGCGGAAGGACAAAAACAAACGAAAGTTGAATTTCATAATATCGTTGCATGGGGAAGATTAGCCGAAACATGCAGTCAATATTTAAGTAAGGGACAATTAGTATTAATAGAAGGAAGAATTGAAACCAGAATGTGGGATGCGCAAGATGGAACCAAAAAAAATCGAACTGAAATTATTGCCGAAAATATGCAAATGGGTCCTCGAATGCAGAATGTTAATTCAGAAGAATCCACTCATGAGAATAAATCAGCTCAACCACAATTTTCAGAGGAAGAAGAGGTTGATATAGAACAATCGCCATTCTAAAATATTTATATTTATTTTTTATTTTTTATGCCAACAGTTACACAAAAAAAATATTGCTATTTTTGTTTTAATAAAATCAATAATATTGATTATTTAGATATTCAAACATTGCAAAAATTCATTTCATCCTACGCCAAAATCGTTTCAAGAAGAAGAAGTGGCGTTTGCGTTAAACATCAACGAAAATTAGCCGAAGCAATAAAACGAGCGCGATTTATGGCTCTTTTGCCTTTTGTTAAAAAATAAATTATGCTTTCAATATCGGATATTAAAATTGGGACAATGATTGAATTAGAAAATGAACCCTATGTTGTTCAATCAACACAACATCTTAAAATGGGACGCGGAGGAGCTTTATTAAAAGCAAAGGTTAAAAATCTAATTTCTGACAATGTTTTAGAAAAATCATTTAAAAGTTGTGAAAAAATTAAAGAGGCTTCTATAGAAAAGAGTAGGGCTAATTTTTTATATAAAGATGGAAACAATATTTATTTAATGGATGCTAAAACATACGAACAATTTTCTTTATCAATCAATCAGGTAAGTGAAAAAATTAATTTTCTCAAAGAAGAACAAGAAATTGAGGTATTAAATTTTAACGGCGCGCCAGTAAATATAAAATTGCCTCCAAAGGTTATTTTAGAAATAGTTGAGGCACCATTGGGAGTCAAAGGAAATTCTGCTCAAAGCGCTTCCAAGGTTGCAGTTTGTGAAACAGGATTACGCATTAATGTTCCGTTGTTTGTTAACCCGGGAGATAAAATTTTAATAAATACAGAAACTAAAGAATATGTAGAGCGGGCATAGAAAAAATTACAAAATCAAATCAAAAGAGTACATAGCTCTTTTTTTGATTGACAAAAAAACATTATTTCAAACTGTCGGAAGTCGGACTTCCGAAACATCTCCAAATGCACAAAATTGACTAATAATATGTTGTATATTATATTGAACGCAATATTTATAATAAATTTTTATGAAGTATATTTTTGTCACTGGTGGCGTATGTTCTGGATTAGGCAAGGGCATTGCCGCGGCTTCAATTGGAATATTATTAAAATCTTGTGGATATAAAATTTGCATTTTAAAACTAGACCCCTATTTAAATGTTGATCCAGGAACAATGAATCCTTATCAACATGGAGAAGTTTTTGTTACAGATGATGGCACAGAAACAGATTTAGATTTGGGACATTATGAAAGATTTATTGATGAAAATTTAAACAAATTAAGTAATACAACAACCGGACAAATTTATAAACAAATTATTAATAAAGAAAGAAAGGGAGAATTTTTAGGTAAAACGATTCAAATTATTCCTCATGTAACCATGGCTATTAAAGATACCATTAAAAAAATAGCGATAGAAAGTCATGCGGATTTTTTAATTATAGAAATAGGTGGAACAGTGGGCGATATTGAAGGAGAGCCTTTTTTGGAAGCGGCTCGACAGTGGCACCAAGAACAAGGAGAAAAAAATGTTCTTTTTATTCACTTGACGTTATTGCCATTTTTAGAAACTTCTAAAGAATTAAAAACAAAACCTACTCAGGCAAGTGTTCGTGAATTGCAACGACAAGGACTTCATCCGGATATTATTTTGGCTCGTTCAGATTTTCCAATTGAAAAAAATTTAATAGAAAAAATTTCTCTTTTTTGTAATGTTTTGCCAGAAGAAATTATTCCGGCGCCAACAGTGCAAAATATTTATGAAATTCCGTTAAATTTTCAAAAATTTTCTCTCGTAAAAATTATTTCGAAACATCTCAATCTAAAACCCAAAACTCCCAACTTAAATGATTGGGAAGCGCTAATAAAAAGAATAAAGAAACAAAACAAAAAAAACTTAACAATAGGGATAATAGGAAAATACACAGAACATGAGGATGCTTATATTAGCGTAAAAGAAGCTTTGAAATCAGCAGGTTATATTAATAATATTGATATTAAAATTGAATCTATCGCTGCGGAAAATTTAGAAAAACAAAATAAAAAAGAATGGGCAAAATTAAAAACAATTAATGGCTTAGTTGTTCCGGGAGGATTTGGTTCTCGCGGAATTGAAGGAAAAATTTTAGCAGTAAAATATGCCCGCGAAAATAAAATTCCCTATTTAGGATTATGTATGGGAATGCAGATTGCAGTGATTGAGTTTGCTCGCAACATTTTAAAAATGGCCGATGCTAATTCTACCGAAGTAAATCCACAAACAAAATATCCAGTTATTTATATAATGCCTGAACAAATTAAAAAAATGAAAGATAAAGATTATGGAGCAAGTATGCGATTAGGCGCGTATCCCTGTATTTTAAACAAAGACTCTTTAGCTTATAAAGCATACAAACAAAAAGAAATTTCAGAAAGACATCGTCATAGATATGAATTTAATAATGAGTATCGAGAAGTTTGCGAAAAAGCTGGTTTAAAAATTACAGGAACTTCACCAGATGGAAAACTAGTAGAAATAGTTGAATTAAAAAATCATCCGTGGTTTGTGGGGGTGCAATTTCATCCGGAATTTAAATCGCGACCGCTAAAGTCTCATCCATTATTTAAAGATTTTATTTTTGCATGTAAAAAATATACAGCAACAAAATAAGTCTTAATGGTTGGAAGTCTCACTTCCAACCATTTTTTAAATCTAACTTTCAAATTAATTTTGTAAGGGCGACCGTTGCGGTCGCCCTTATTATGTCCAAATAATATTCGGAAGTCGGACTTCCGATAGTTAAAAGTTGGAAAATCGCACCGTCGGAAGTCGGACCTTCCGACGATGCTTTCAAAATATTGACTAATGATTTAATTTTCATTATTCTAATTTTAGAAGTGAAAGTAATTTAATTTTAAAAGTAAATTTCTATATTTCGGAAGTCGGACTTCCGAAATATTAATATTATGTATAAACCGCCATTTGTTGAAGATGAAATTTATCATATTTATAATAGAGGGGTTGAAAAAAGAAATATTTTTTTAGACGATGAGGATTATTTAAGATTTATTCATAATCTTTTTGAGTTTAACGACATTGCTCCAGCTGGTAAATTTTCAACTAAAAAAACTATCGGAAGTCCGACTTCCGATGTTTCCAACGGCGCTTCTGACGATAAAAAACGGAAATTAATAGTAGAAATTTTAGTTTTTACTCTTATGCCAAATCATTTTCATTTAATTCTCAAACAAAAAGTAGAAAATGGAATTGTAAAATTTATGCAAAAATTAGGAACTGGATATGCAAATTATTTTAATAAAAAATATAAAAGAGTGGGCGGATTATTTCAAGGCAAATTTAAAGCCGTTGTCATTGAAAAAGAATCTTATTTTGAACACATCTCATTTTACATTCACTCAAATCCTTTAAAATATTTGGGAAGTCCGACTTCCGAAACTTCCGAAATTTCCGAAATATTATTTTTAGAGAAATATCGCTGGAGTAGTTTTTTGGACTATATCGGCAAAAAAAATTTCCCTTCAATAACTTCAAGAGAATTATTTTTAGATTTTTTTGGGAGTGAAAAAAAATATTTAGAACAAATAAAACAATGGGTCAAAGAAAGAAAAAAGAATTTTGAAAAAATTCAAGAAATAGTTTTGGAATAAATATTTTGGAGTTAATATTTTTAATATTAATTTTATAAAATTAAAACAAAAACCTGATTATTAAAAAGTTGGGTTTTTGTTTTTTTAACTATCGGAAGCTCAACTCACCGTCGGAAGTCGGACTTCCGATAGTTAGAATAATAAAAATTAAAATTGTTATTGTAGGGGCGCGGGTTGCCCGCGCCCAGGGCGACCGTTGCGGTCGCCATTGTTATGTTCAAATCGCACCGTCGGAAGTCGGACTTCCGATAGTT
>JBBTVT010000108.1:0-1870 GCA_038078655.1 Patescibacteria group bacterium | reverse complement strand
TTTTATGGATTTTAAAGAAAAAATTAAGAAATACGATAATTCAAATATGCGTAAAAGCATTCTGGATTTTTATAAACAATTTGAAATTGGCATTGAGATTGCCGAACATATTAAATTTAAAAATAAAAAATATGATAAGATTATTATCTCTGGAATGGGCGGAAGCGCATATCCAGGAGATATAATTCAGACATATTTGGAACTTAAAAAAGAAATAAAAATTCCGATTATTGTAAATCGCGTTTATTCTTTACCAAGTCAAATAACAAAAAATAGTTTGGTTTTTATTTCGTCCTATTCTGGAAATACCGAAGAAGTTTTAAGCGTTTACAAAGAAGCGTTAAAAAAGAAATTGACGATGATTGGGTTTTGTGTCGGGGGAAAATTGGAAAAAATGTGCTTAAAAGATAAGATTCCTTTTATAAAATATCCAAATGATGGTCCAACTTTTCAACCTCGATTTGCGACTGGATATATATTTTCAAGCATGTTGATGGTTTTAGCTAATCTTGGGATTATTAGAAATCAATTAAAAGATATTTTATCTGTAAAAAAATATTTAGAAAAAACAATACTATCCATAGAAAAACAAGGGAAAGATTTGGCTCAAAAGTTATTTAATAAAATTCCAATTGTTTATACATCTGATGAATTTAAAATAATTGCTCGAATTTGGACAATTAAATTTGCTGAGAATTCTAAAGTCTTAGCTTTTTGGAATTATTTTCCAGAATTAAATCACAACGAAATGAATGGCTATGTTAACGTTAAAGGAAAAAACTTTTTTACAATAATTTTAAAATCAAACACAGCTCATCCTCGAATTAAAAAAAGAGTTGCAATAACAGCTCAAATGATACAAGAGAGAGAGGGGGAAATTATAATTCTGGATACTCAAGGGAAAAGTGTTTTAGAAAAAATGTTTTCATTTATAATTTTAAGCGATTGGACTTCTTATTATTTAGCTTTATTAAATAATCAGGACCCAACGCCAGTAAAAATGGTTGAGGAATTTAAGAAAAAAATGATTTAAAAAAACATTTTTATGAAAATAATTCCTATTGCTTTTGATTCGTTGGGAACAAGATCAATGGCAACTTATATTGAAACAAATGATTGTAAAATTGTTATTGATCCCAGTGTGGCTTTAGGAAAAATTAGATATGGTCTGCCACCACATTCAATAGAAATCAAACGACAATCCTTGCATTGGACAGCTATTAAAAAATATAGCAAACTAGCGGATATTTTAATTGTTACGCACTATCATTACGATCATTATAATCCATCCGAGCCAGATATTTTTAAAAATAAAGTAGCGCTATTAAAGCATCCATTAGAAAATATAAATAAAAATCAACAGAAACGATCTGCTGATTTTTTTAATTCCATTAAAAATATTCCGAGACAAATAGAGTATTCTGATGGTAGAGAATTTAGGTTTGGATGTACTGTAATTAAATTTTCTTCAGCCGTGCCACATGGAAATAATAATAGATTAGGGTATGTTACAGAAGTGTCTATCACAGATGGAAAAGATAAACTTGTTCATACATCTGACATTGAGGGTGGCAACCTTGATTGCCAGAGAGATTTTATTATTCAAGAAAATCCCAATGTAATTATTTTTGATGGACCAATGACTTACCCATTTCAAAATATCATTCCCAATATTATTCAAATATTGCGAAAAACAAGAGTTTCTGATTTTATTATTGATCATCATTATTTACGCAATTTAAAATGGCGAGAAAAAATTATGCCGGCATTTGAGGTTGCGAAACAATTAAATAAACGATTTTTTTGCGTGGCTGAATTTTTAGGCAAAGAATGTGAACCACTTGAAGCACAGCGAAAACAGTTATATCAA
>JBBTVT010000107.1:0-7117 GCA_038078655.1 Patescibacteria group bacterium | reverse complement strand
TAATATCTTAATTTTTAATTTCATTACAAAATAAAAATAAATAATTCCGTAGGGGCGTATTGCATACGCCCATTAATATTATCCATAAAATTCCCAGAAGAACCATATTTTTTAAATTAATTTTTGAAAATTTTTTAAATTATGCAATAATAAAATTATATGATTTTTGATAAAATGTCGGAAATTCAAAAAAATATTTTACTTGCTCCGCATACGACTTTTAAAATTGGAGGGCGGGTTGATTATTTTTTTGAAGCAAAAAATGAAAAAGATTTGATTAAAATTTTAAAACTTGTGAAAGAAAATAAAATTTCATTTTTTATTTTAGGCTGTGGTTCCAATGTTTTAATCCCAGATAAAGGATTTAGAGGGTTGGCGATAAAAATCCAAAATTCAAAATTTAAAATTCAAAATTGTAATGGTAAATTTAAAATTATTTGCGATGCTGGAGTTTTATTGAGCAAGCTAATTCAAGAGACTGTAAAAATAAGAGCGAGCGGATTGGAATGGTTTGTTGGAATTCCAGGAACAATTGGTGGCGCTGTTTATGGAAATGCTGGCTGGTCAAAAAATAAAAAAAATATAGGAGATATTGTTAAACAGATTACTGTATTAAGAGATGAATCTCAAATTAAAATTTCTCATAGACAATGCCGATTTCATTATAGAGATAGTATTTTTAAACATAATAACGACATTATTCTTTCTGTTGAATTAGAATTACAAAATGGCGATATATTAAAAATGGAAAAGACAATAAAAGAAATTTTGTTAAAAAGAAAAAATGATCCGAAAGGAAGTTCTGTCGGATGTATTTTTAAAAATATAGATTATAAAACTTTAGATGAAAAAATATTTCAAAAACATCCAGAATTGAAAAATATTATTAAGAATAATTCTATTTCAGCTGGATATTTAATTGAACAATGCGGGCTAAAAGGTAAAAAAATTGGCGGAGCGATTGTTTCAGAGAAACATGCAAATTTTATTATTAATATTAACCAAGCTAAGGCGGAAGATGTAATTATGTTGATTAGTTTAATTAAACAAAAAGTGAGAAATGAGTTTAATATTCAATTACAAGAAGAAATTCAATATATTGGATTTTAATCCATTGTCGTTCTTATTATTTCTTCAATTGTAGTAATGCCATTCGCGGCTTTAATAAAACCATCTTCAACCATTGTAATCATTTTTTGTTTTCGAGTTAATTCTGCAATTTGCTCAATAGAGGCTTTGCTAATAATTAAATCGGAAAGTGCTGGAGTCATTTCTAAGATTTCATAAATTCCAATTCTTCCTTTGTATCCATTGTTGTCACATTGATTGCATCCCTTGCCTTTGAAAAAAGAAATATTATTAAAATTTTGCCCTTCTGGAATTTTGCCTTTTTCATTTAAAATTTTAGAGATTGAATCAATATTAAATTTTTTTCTTAGTTCTTCAATTTGTTCGTTGTTTAATTTATAACCTTGAGAACAGTGTTTGCAAATTTTTCGCACTAAACGTTGAGCAATAACAATGTTACAGGTTCCAACAACTAAAAATGCTGGTACTCCCATATTAATTAATCGAGGCAAGGAAGAAATTGCATCATTTGTATGAAGAGTGGAAAGTACTAAATGACCAGTCATAGCCGCGTTGGTTGCTATTTCGGCTGTTTCTTTATCTCGAATTTCTCCAATCATAATAATATTCGGGTCTTGTCTTAATAGTGCACGCAATCCTTTAGCAAAAGTAAAGCCGATTTTTGGAGCAACTTGACTTTGATTAATTCGAGGCATATGATATTCGATAGGATCTTCAATAGTAGAGATGTTTACTTCTTGCGTGTTGAGAATGTTCATTATTGTGTATAATGTAGTTGTTTTTCCCGATCCAGTTGGACCAGTAACAAAAATTATACCATGTGGCTTGGTTATATTTTTTTTTATAATTGATAAAGTTTCAGACTGAAAACCCAACTGTTCAAGGGATAGCATTTTTGAACTTTCGTTTAATAGTCTCAAGACTATTTTTTCTCCATGAAAGGTTGGGAGAATAGAAACGCGAAAAGAAATTTTATAATCAATGCCGTTAATTTTAAATCTTCCGTCTTGCGGTAATCGGTGTTCGTCCAATTTTAAATTAGATAAAATTTTAATGCGAGCAATAATTCCTGCTTGAATATTTTTTGGAAAATTCATTATATTTTTTAAAATTCCATCTATCCGGTATCTAACATTTACCTCTTTTTCGGCTGGTTCTATATGAATATCCGAAGCGTTTTGAATAATAGCGTATTCTATCAAGGTGTCCACAATTTTAATTATTGGCAAATCTGATCCAATTTTTTGTAACTCCGTATAACTTTCTTCTTTTGAAATAATATTTAATTCAGCTTTGAGTCCGATATGATAATATTGCAGAGCTTTTTTGATCCCGGAAGGAGTCGCCAAATGTATTTTAAGTTCAAGGTCGGTTTTTCTTTTAATAAATTCAAAAATTTGCAAATTCAGTGGATCTAGCGAGGCTATTTTTAAAAATCCGTTTTCTCTTTTAAAAGAAATAATTTTATATGTTTGAGCAATTGGTTCAGGGATTAAGGTTAAAACGTCGTGTGGAATAATTTGTTTCTTTATATCAACAAACGGAATTTCTAAATAGAAAGCCGCTTTTTCATAAAAGGAATCCTCGTCAATAATGTTTTTGCTCAAAAGATACTCTTCTAGTGGAATATTTTTTCCTTCAATTTCTTTTTCTATTTCAAGCATTTTTTCTTTAGAAATTATTTTTTCTTTCTCTAAAATTTTTTTTAAAATTTCAATAGATAGCATAAAAATAAATAATAAAATTTATGAATTATAAAATAATTGAATCAATTAAAAATAATTTATTTAGAAGAGACAGAGTGGTTTTATTGGGTTTGTTTGCCGGCCTAGTCAGTAATTTTTTTATTTGGTGGATTGTATTTTACAAAATTCAGAATATAGAAGATAATTTAATTCCTTTATATTATAATATTTATTTTGGCATTGGGTTAATTGGACAGACAAAAGAATTATTTAAATTACCTCAAATAGGATTGGCTATTTATTTAATTAATTTTTGTTTGGCTTATTTTATATATTCAAAAACTAAATTTTTTAGTTATATTTTGTTAATTTGCTCAATTATTGTTCAATTGTTATTAATTTTAGAAGTTTTTTTATTGTTTAGTATTATTTAATTTTTATGGAAATAACTTTTTTCCCTCTTATTAAAATATTCTTTCTCTCAACAATTTCTTTTTTAATTGCTTTGATATTGGTGCCTTTTTTGATTCGTTTTTTATGTAAATATAAATTAGGGAAAAAAATTAGAGAAAGCGGTAATACTCCTATATTTTCTAAAATACATCAAGTAAAATCTGGTACGCCTACAATGGGAGGAATTTTAATTTGGGGAACAACATTGATTGTGGTTTTTTTATTTTTATTTTTAGCAAAATTTATTCATTTGCCCATTTTTGAACAATTAAATTTTTTGACTCGTCCTGAAACTTTTTTGCCATTTGGCGCTTTAATTGCATCAGCTTTAGTTGGACTGGGAGATGATTTTTTAAACGTGAAAGGCATCGGACCAAATGGAGGAGGGTTTACAGTAAAACATCGGGTATTGTTTTATACGTTAATCGCTACAATAATTGCTTGTTTTGGAGCGTATTGGTTTTATTATAAATTAGAATGGAGTACTATCCATATTCCATTTTTTGGAATTTTTAATATTGGTTTGTGGTTTATTCCTCTTTTTATTTTTGTAATTGTTGCTACTGCTTTTTCAGTAAATGAAATAGATGGATTAGATGGTTTGGCTGGAGGAACTACATTAATTTCTTTTGTCGCTTTTGGAATTATTGCATTTGTTTTGGGAAAAGTAAACCTAGCTTGTTTTTGCGGGGTAATTTCTGGCGCGCTACTGGCTTTTTTGTGGTTTAATGTATATCCGGCAAAATTTTTTATGGGAGATACAGGAGCAATGTCTTTGGGCGTGACTTTAGGGGTAATCGCGATGCTTACAAATACTTTTTTGCTTTTACCAATTATCGGATTTCTTTTTGTGGTGGAATCTTTATCGGTCATTGTTCAAGTATTTTCTAAAAAAGTTTTTCATAAAAAGATTTTTCTTTCTTGTCCGATACATCATCATTTAGAAGCGAAAGGTTGGCCAGAGCCACAAATTGTAATGCGTTTTTGGATTATTGCTGGAGTTACCGCAATGATTGGATTAATTATTTTTTTTATAGACAGAGGGATTAAATAAAATGTAAGTTTTTGTTTGAAATTTTAAAATAACACCATTGATTTTTGATTGGTTGATTTTTTAATGATAAATCAATGAGATCGCCATGGAAATCAGTGCCACCAGTGATAGTTAAATTTAAATCATTGGCCATTTTTTGATAATGTTCAATTTGGTGCCAAGAATGATATGGAGTGATTGCTTCAATTCCCTTTAATCCATTTTCTTTTAATTGTAAAATTAACAAGTCGTCTCTGTAAGATAGTTGTTGCCCTGGATGAGCGAGAATTGGAATTCCTCCGGCTTTTAAAATTGTTTTTATTGCCAAGGGAGTAGGAATTTTTAAGTGTTCGTTTGGGACAAATGCAGGTTTATCTTTAATAAAATAAAAATTAATTACTTCAAAAAGATCCGGATTTGGGATTTTTTTTATTTTCATTTGCTTTGCTCGTTGTTTTAATTGAAGATCCTCAATAATTCTTTTTTTGTTTCTTGGATATTTCATTACGATGCTTTTTAAATGGATAAACCCTAGGTAACGAGATTTAACTTTGTTTAATTCGTTAAAATCAATTTTAAAGCCAATGTTTTCCATTTTTTTTAAAACCTCAATTGCCCAATCCGAATGTCTTTTTTGAGCTTGAAAGATTAGCTCGTTTAATTCTTTATTTTTTAAATCAAAATTATAACCTAACAAGTGAAGTTTTTTGTCTTGAAAAATGGTATAAAATTCAATTCCCGGAATTACTCTGATATTGTTTTTTTTACCCAATGCAATCATTTCTTCAACACCGCTGATTGTGTTGTGGTCGGTCAAAGAAATTATTGAGAAATTTTCTTTTTTAACTTTTTCAATAATTTGATTTGGTTCAAGCATCCCATCTGAATGAATTGAATGCATATGAAGGTCAATGAATGTGTTTTTCATAATTTTTAATTTCTAAATTTAAGCATAAATTCAAATATCAAAATTCGAATTTTCAAAATCCAAAACGTTTTGAATTTATAATTTTGGTTATTAGAATTTATTTGTTATTTATAATTTTGAATTTATTTTATATTTTTCGTTTTGCGTTTTTCGTTTTTCGTTTTGCATTTATTTTGATATTTGTCATTTGGATTTTGGATTTATTTTGATATTTGTCATTTGGATTTTGGATTTATTTTGAATTTATTTTTCGTTTTTTGTTTTGCATTTTTATGCCACTTCCGCTAAATAAAATATAAGCGTTGTCTATGTATCTCATCTTTTGCAATCCTGACTTTGTTAAACGGATGCCGTACTGTTATTACGGTATCGAAAAAGGGCGTTGACCGTTAGGACGATAGCCCTTTTTCATTTTTGTTTATACATTGATTATATTTTATAAATATATTAAAACAATAATTTTTGAAACCCTTTGTAAAAATATCCGTTCCTAATTTATTTTTAATATAGCTGATTAACTGCAATTTATATTTATCTCCCGATACCAGTTTATTAGCATATTTAATGTCATAAGTAATACATCCAATAATCGAAAGCACTGTCGGAAGTTGGACTTCCAACGATAATATTTCAATCTAAAAATATTATGTACAAATTATTAAAGCATGACATTTCTATATGGCTTAACTATGACATTATCATGTTGCCACGACAGGGCATTTTATCCAAACAGAATTTCTTATATTGCTCGATTCGCCCCCGTCAAAATAATTTTTCTATTTGGAAAAATTATTAGCAGATCATGCATTTTTTTAAAAATCTCAAAACCATTTTCGGTTTTTACAACAAATCCATCTACTGCATCAACAAAAATTGTTCTCATAAATTTATTGAATTTAATTGTTCTAATATTTTTTCATTTACTATTTTAACTTCACTATCATTGTGTCTGTAATTATGTCCTATATTTGGAATAACAAGAAATTTTTTAGGTTCGTTTGCATTGTTATAAATTTTTTTTACTTCATCAGGCAGAACTAAATCGTCTAATTCTCCGGCAATCAAAATTATCGGTACCTTGATTTTCTTTGCGTCTCCAACGGCATCATATTGATCTTTGTCTAAAACATGATTGAACGGTACACGAAATTCTCTTGTTTTGTTTTTATCGTTTGGCAAATCTCTTTGGGAAATACTTACTCCTACCTTTTCCCATTCTTTACGGTGTTTTCCTTGTATTGGACCGGATGACGGCATAATTCCTAAAACAATAGAAACTCTAGAATCTCGTGCGGCGTACAAAATTGATACTTGTCCACCCCTGCTATGACCACCAAGTAAAATTTGTTTGTAGTTCGCTTGGTTTAGCATATAGTTAAGAACATTTCCGATGTCCTCTAAATATTGCGAAGTCGTATAATCAGAAATATTGCCTTCACTTTTCCATGTTCCGGTCGGTTCAAATCTGACAACAGTATATCCTTGTTTTTCTAATGTTTCTGCTAAGCCGACTAATCCTCCATAATCTTTTGAATCAAGATAGCCAAGACAAAGAATGGCAAGTTTATCTGTTTTATTTTTTGGATAATGAATAGCCACCGCGAGATAGCCTTTTGTTGATAGTATTTTTGTTTCAGTAATACTCATAATTATTTTAATAAACTTTCAATAGAAATGTTGAACGCTTTAGTAATTTTAACGATCATTTGGACTGGTTTATGTTGCAATTGATATTAACGGGGAGTATGTGAAAAATAAGTTAAAGTATGGAATTAATTCTAATTTTAATTTTATGCAATCGTGGGGACGATTCTTTTTTTCGGCGGAATTTGAGGCTGTGCCAATTTCATTGGCGCACCACCTAAAATTATAAATCCAAATCAGTCCAATTACCAAACTCACCTTTTTTAAATTTAGCACCGCTATCGG
>JBBTVT010000106.1:0-7855 GCA_038078655.1 Patescibacteria group bacterium | reverse complement strand
CAAATATCAAAATTTAAAACGTTTTGGATTTTAAAATTTGTTATTTGTGATTTATCTGGAATTTAGTGCTTTGAATTTTAGATTTCAGAGTTCAACTTATGCGTATTTATTTTTATTTTTATTTTTTATTGTTATAATATTTTTATGTCAATTAATTTTTTTGACTTTAATGCAATTAGATTAAAAGTAGCTTCTCCGGAAGATATTTTGAGTTGGTCATCTGGAGAAGTGACTAAACCAGAAACGATTAATTATCGAACACAAAAACCAGAAAGAGACGGGTTGTTTTGCGAGAAAATTTTTGGTCCAGTAAAAGATTGGGAATGCGCTTGTGGGAAATATAAACGTATTCGCTATAAAGGAATTATTTGCGACAAGTGTGGAGTTGAGGTGGCAAAAAGCGTGATTAGAAGAGAAAAAATGGGGCATATTAGATTAGTTACTCCAGTAACTCATATTTGGTTTTTGAGAGGGTTGCCATCAAAAATTGGGTTATTGTTAGATATGTCTGTTCAAAATTTAGAAAAAGTTATTTATTTTGCTGGTTTTATTATTACTGAAGTTAAAGAAGATGAGAAAAAAAATATTTTAAAACATATTGAGGAGGAATTTGTAGCAATTTCTTTAAAATTAAAATTAGAATTTGATAATCAAGTAAATGAGATAAAACAAAAATTCACTCAAGAATTAAAACAAAAAAAGGACGAGGGCGCTGAAATTAAAAAAGAATTGGCTGAAGCGGTAAAGATTTGCAAAGGGACTTATGATGAAAAAATTAAAAATTTAAAAAATGTTTTTAAGGCAACAAAGGAAGAAATTGATAATATTAAAGTATCAAAAATTATTTCTAAAATGGAGCATCAAGAATTACTTTCAAAATATGGCGATATTTTTGAAGTAGGAATTGGAGCCGAAGCTATTTATAAATTGCTTTCAAAAATGGATTTAGAAAAAACAAATTTAATCTTGGAAAAAGAAGCTGTAAAAAATGAATCAATAAAAAAAGAAAAAATAATTCGTCAATTAAAATTAATCAAAAACTTAATTGTTAATAAAATTAGACCAGAATGGATGGTGTTGACGGTTGTTCCTGTGATTCCTCCCGATTTAAGGCCAATGGTTCAATTAGACGGAGGGCGATTTGCTTCTAGCGATTTGAATGATTTATATAGAAGAATTATTAATCGTAATAATCGTTTAAAAAGATTAGTAGAATTAAATGCACCAGAGGTAATTTGTCGTAATGAAAAAAGAATGCTTCAGGAAGCGGTAGATAGTTTGATTGATAATAATATTAAACATAGCAAGACAGTAACAGCTTCAACTGGGCAAAAAAGGAATTTAAAATCAATTGCGGATATGTTAAAGGGAAAACAAGGTCGTTTTAGACAGAATCTTTTGGGTAAAAGAGTGGATTATTCAGGACGTTCTGTAATTATCGTCGGTCCGCATTTAAAACTTCATCAGTGTGGAATTCCTAAAACTATGGCAATGGAGTTATTTAAACCATTTGTTATCGCGCAGTTAATTAAGCAGGAATATGTTCATAATGTTCGAAGCGCTGGATATTTAATTGAAGAAGGGAAAAAAGAGGTGTGGGATATTTTAGAGAAAATTGTTGAAAGTTCATTCGTTTTACTTAATCGCGCTCCAACATTGCATCGATTGGGTATTCAAGCATTTAAACCTGTATTAATTGAAGGAAAGGCGATTCAAATTCATCCAATGGTTTGCGCGGCATTTAATGCTGATTTTGACGGAGATCAAATGGCGGTTCATGTGCCTTTAACAAAAGAGGCCAAAAAAGAAGCGGAAGAAATTATGCTATCTAGTAAAAATTTACTCAAGCCATCAACTGGAGATCCGATTGTTGTCCCTACTCAAGATATGATTGTTGGCGCTTTTTATCTTTCTTACATAAAAAAAGCGGAACGTGATACATCTTCAAGAGTTGTAAAGGTATTTTCTTCTAAAAATGAGGCTTTATTGGCATATGATTTAAAAAAGGTTTCACTTCAAGAAATTATAAAAGTTAGGATAGAGAATGAAATAAAAGAAATGACCCCTGGAAAAATTATTTTTAATGCAATTCTTCCGCCAGAATTAAAAAATTATGAGATTGTTTTTGATAAAAAAGCATTGGTTCAATTGGTTGAAAGAAGTCATTTTCTTTTTGGAGAAGAAAAAACAGCGGTTTTATTAGATAAAATAAAAGATGTAACTTTAAAACATTTAACTCAAATTGGTTTTTCTTGGGGAATAAATGAATTACCTAATTTACCACAAAAACATGAAATTGTTAGTGCGGCGGAAAAAAAGATAAATGAAATTCAGGATCAATATAATGAAGCATTGTTGACAGAGGAGGAAAGTTACAACAAGACGATTGAAATTTGGACTGACGTAAAGGATGAAATTATTCAAATGTGCAAAGATGCTTTGGGAGAGGAAAGTTCTGCTTATTATATGATTGAATCTGGAGCGAGGGGAAGTTTTTCTCAAATTACTCAGATGATGGGAATGAAGGGATTAGTGGTTAATCCAAAAGGAGAAATTATTGCAATGCCAATAAAAAGCAGTTTTAAGGAAGGATTTAATGCGTTAGAGTATTTTATTTCTTCTCATGGCGCCAGAAAAGGACTTTCAGATACTGCTTTACGTACTTCTAGCGCTGGTTATTTAACTCGACGATTGGTTGACGTTTCACAGGGGGTGATTATTTCAGAAGAGGATTGTGGAGATGAGGAAGGATTTTTATTGGTTCAAAAAGCAGAAGGGAAAATACAAGAAACATTAGCAAAAAGGGCATTGGGGCGAATAATTTCAGAGGATATTGTTGATCCTAAAACAAAAAAAGTGCTTATTAAAAATGGTGAATTGATTACTTTTGAAAAAAGGGAAATTTTAGAAAAATTAGATTTAAAGCAAATAAAAATTCGTTCATGTCTTACTTGCAAATCTTTAACTGGAATTTGTAAAAAATGTTATGGTTGGGATTTGGGGTACAATAAATTGGTAAAGCTAGGAACTGCTGTAGGGGTTATTGCTGCGGAAAGTATTGGAGAACCTGGAACACAGTTGACGATGAGAACCTTTCATACTGGAGGTGTGGCTGGAAGAGATATTACTCAGGGGTTACCTAGAGTGGGAGAAATTTTTGAAGCGCGCATACCAAAAAGAAAAGCAATCGTTAGTGAGGTAGATGGAAAAATAATTAAGATTATTGAAGAAGGAAGAGACAAAAAGGTTTTAATTAAACATATTGGAGTAAGTGAAAATACATATAAAATTAAAGAAGGAGATGAAACAAATTTGTTGGTAAAAGATGGGCAAGAAGTTACAAAAGGCGATATTTTGTTTAAACAGGGAAAAAAGAAAAAAGAAGTAGAGGCGTTAGAAAGTGGGCAGGTTAAAATTTTGAAAAATAAGATTAGAATTATTTTCTCTGAAGAAAAGACAAAAGAATATTTAATTCCTGCGGGGTATATTTTAAGAGCTCAAGAAAAACAATTAGTAATAAAGGGCGATGCTTTGACTGAAGGCAGTTTAGATTTAGAAGAATTATTTTCTTTTAAAGGAAGAGAAGCAGTACAGGAGTATATTTTAGAGGAAATTCAACATATTTATTCTTCTCAAGGGCAAAAGGTAAGTGATAAACATATGGAAATTATTATTCGACAAATGTTTTCTCGTGTTTTAATTCAAGACCCTAAAGATAGCGAATATTCAAAGGGAGAAATTATTTCTCAAATAGCTCTCAAAAAAGCTAACCAAAAACTTGCGAAAGAAAAAAAATCTCTTATTAAAGCAAAGGATTTATTTTTAGGAATTACCAGAGTTTCTTTGTTGACCGATAGTTTTTTATCTGCGGCTTCTTTTCAAGAAACGGCAAAAGTTTTGATTGATGTTGCAATTAGTGGTCGCGTAGATGAATTGAAAGGGTTGAAGGAAAATATTATTATTGGTCGTTTAATTCCCGCTGGAACTGGCTTTAAAGAAATAGTTTCCTAAATTGCGAAATCTATGATTAATTATTCATTAGCTGAAAAAATGGAAGCTGTGAGAAAAGAATTATCAATTCGTTTTGGAAAACGAGACATTATTTTTGGTCGATATGTAGATAAAAAAATGGATAAAAGAGTTTCTAATGCATTAAATGAGGCAAGAGAAATATTTGTCGCATACGACCTTTCTTTCGATGAAGCGAAAAATATTTTTCCAATTGTTTATAAAACTGCTGGATGGCGAGGCCAAGAAAATGTTCCATTTGATTATAGTTTAGACAATGTTGCTTATGAGGCTCATTCTATTGCGCAAGAAATTTTAGCAAGAATAAAAATTGGAACATATATTCCAATCTCATCAAATGGGCGTGTAAAAATATTATCAGCCTTTGATGCAAGAGAAGGAAGTCGAGAGTATGCAATTCAAAGAGCTAAAATATTTGCCTTATATCCCGAATTTGATGTTTTTTTATTGAAAGAAATTATTTATACACCAGCAGGAATTTCTTTTACAAGAAAATCTTTGGGTGAAAAGGGGTTTGATTTTGTTTTTTTAAATACAGCAAGTCATAATCCAGTTGGGTGGCACGGAGATAAATTTTTACATAATGGCTCTACAAATCCATCTTTATGGACAGGCAATATAAACAAAAGAGCCAATGAAATGCGAATAAACAAGGATAGCAGTAATTTTTTATCAATAAATAGTGAATTAAACAGAATTAAAGAGATTAGTTTAAAAAAAGAATTAATTAAAAGGTATAAAAAGGTTTTTTTTAATTTAGATAAAAAATTTAAAAAATTTCAAAAGACTCATTTAGGAATTATAAATATTGTTGATTTTATGCATGGTTCTGCAATAGGATTGGAATTGTTTTTTAAACGAGCTGGTTTAAATGTTGTAAGATCAATTCCAATGTGTAAGGGAACATATCCTAAAAATATAAAAGAGAATAATAAAAAAATAATATATCAACCAGATCCGACAATTGAAACATTTTTAAAATTAGAACCAACTTATTTAAAATTTATTAAAACTGCGATAGATGGTTCTACGTATATGGCTATTGATGGTGATGGAGATAGGCTTCGCACATTAATAAAACATAAAGGAAAAGTTATTGATTTAATTCCAAATAAATTTGCAACATTTGCTATTTGGTATTTAGATAAAAAAGGAATGATAGAGGAAGATGCAAAAATTTTTGTCCGTAGTATGGTTAGTAGTCGTAGAGCTGATGTATTTGCTAAGAAACAAGGGTATACTTTAAAAGTAACGCCAGTGGGATCAAAATTTTTTGAACCGTTTATGATTGATTTTGCCAAAACTCCAGCAACTGTGGCAATGGAAGAATCTGGGCATATGGCATTTAGAGTGCAATTACAATTAAAAAATAATTCTGTTGCTCAAGAAGTTTTTTTTGACGATACGATTTTTCAAATTAATTTGATGTTAAAAATGATGGCTGAAGAGAAAAAAACATTAGGAGAAATTTATGATGAATTTGATCAGTTTTTAGGTTTCTCAGGAGAATATAATCGGATAAATGTTGAAAATGTTGAGGAGCAAATTTTATTTGCTATGAAAAATAATCCAATGGGATTGGCTCAACAAATAATAACGGAAGTGCAAAAAAAAATTCCAAATAAAAAAGTTGTTAGAATATGGGTAGTAGCAAAGGATCCAAAAGTTGGAGAAATAGAAATTTCTTTAGATAAGACGACAAAGGATCAGCAAATTCAATTTAGAGAAGGCATTGGAATACAATGGGGTGATTTTTCTTGGGGGAGTTTGAGATTGTCTGGAACTGAAAATTTATGCAGAATTTATTCCGAAGCAGGGACTGAACAAGAAAGAAAAATTATTGAGCAGGCTTTTTGCGCAATAATTTAATAAATTTTTTTGACATCTTTTTTAAAATAATATATTGTATAGTTAATATTTGTTATGCATATTTCTTTGTCCCCAGAAATAATTTTTTATCTTGGGAATTTCCCAGTTACAAATTCATTGCTCACAAGTTGGGTTGTAATAACTGTTTTAACAGTTATTGTTTTTTTGGTTTCAAAAAAAAGACAAATAATCCCAAAGGGATTACAGAATATAATGGAAATATTGGTTGAAAATCTTTTAAAATTAGTTCATAGTGTTACAAACGATAAAAAACAAACAGAAAAATTTTTTCCATTAGTTGCAACTATTTTTATTTTTGTTTTATTTTCAAATTGGCTTGGATTGCTTCCTGGTGTTGGCACGATAGGGTTTAAAGAGATTCATGATGGACACGAAGCATTTGTTCCGCTTTTCCGTTCAGTTTATTCAGATCTTAATATGACAATAGTGCTAGCTTTGATATCTGTGTTTGCTTGTCAATTTTTTGGGATTGCCGCTTGCGGATTTTTTAAATATGCTGGAAAGTTTATAAATTTTAAAAGTCCAATAACATTTTTTGTGGGAATCTTGGAATTAATTTCGGAAATAGCAAAATTAATTTCTTTTTCTTTTCGGTTATTTGGAAATGTTTTTGCTGGAGAAGTCTTGTTGGTAGTAATAGCTTTTTTGGTTCCATATATTGCGCCATTACCATTTATGGCATTAGAAATATTTGTTGGATTTATTCAGGCTTTAGTTTTTGCAATGTTGACGTTGGTATTTTTAAAAATGGCGACAATTACTCACAATGAACATTAAAATATTTATTTATATAAACTGCGTATTAGTTTTACAACGCAGAAAGGAATTAAATTATGGAACCTAATACTGGGTTAGATATTAAATCATTGGCTGCAGCCATTGCGATGGGTTTTGGCGCGATTGGTCCAGGCATTGGAATCGGAATTTTAGCTGCCAAAGCTATGGAAGCAATTGGAAGAAATCCAGAGGCTGCTGGAAAAATTCAATCAGTGATGATTTTAGCCATTGCTTTTACTGAGGCAATCGCGATTTATGCTTTAGTAGTAGCATTGATTGTTAAATTTGTATAAACAATAAAGGTTAATAAAATTATTAGATAATTTTTATTGTTTTTGTTTTTTGAAATTTTTATGTCTCAAATTTTTCATAGTTTAGGAGTTGAACCACAGTTATTGATTGCTCAATTGGTAAATTTTGTTTTGTTATTTTTTATATTGAAAAAATTTTTATATAATCCAGTAATTAAAATGTTAAATGAACGGTCAGAAAAAATAGAAAAAAGCTTGAAAGAGGCTAAAGAAATTGAAGAACAAAAAATAGAAATAGAAAAACAAAAGATAGATGAAATTTCAAAAGCAAGAAAAGAAGCGGAGGAAATTTTAGAAAGAGCAAAGGCAATGGGAGAAAAATTAAAAATAGAATTAAATACCGAAGCAGAACAAAAATCTCAAGCGATTATTTTAAAAGCGCAACAAGAAATTAAACAAGAAAGAGCAAAGGCGATGGAAGAGATAAAAAAAGAAGTGGGCGATTTGGTAATTTTATTAACTGAAAAAATGCTTAAAGAAAAAATAGACAAAGAAAAAGATAATGAATTAATTAAAAAAATAATTTCTGAATAAAAAAATTTACATTTTATGTAAAATGTTTTATTATAATGTGTAAGAAAGTTATTTTGCCTGGGTAGCTCAGTGGTAGAGCACATGACTGAAAATCATGGTGTCGGCAGTCCGATCCTGCCCCCAGGCATTTGCGAGAAACATTGTAATTTTTATTTTCGCGGGGTGTGGCCTAGCGGATTAGGGCATCTGGTTTGGGACCAGAGGACCGTGGGTTCGAATCCCACCACCCCGACCAATTCAGACATTTTGAAAAATCAGAGGCGTTTTGGTCTCTGAAATAAATCTTGTGTCATTAGATCTACGAGTTGCTAATT
>JBBTVT010000105.1:0-4951 GCA_038078655.1 Patescibacteria group bacterium | reverse complement strand
TAACCAAGGTTAACGAACTTGATTAACTATTGTAAAATTTTTACAAAAAAATTTTGTAGTCGCCTTCGGCGACAGACCCATAATATTTCATGGTGTATTTTAGATAAAGTTTATTTAGCTGTCTTTATAAAATTGATTTATTCTAATGTCTAAAAAAATTAGTTGTATAATTTTGGCCTGCGATTCACATACAGACAAAGGGAATTCTATTTTTCATTGCCTTTGGTCGGTTACCAATCAAAATTACAGCAGTATAGAAATTATCATAGTGGAAAATAGTCACAAAAAGCCAGATTATTTACCAAAACTGGAAGAGAGTTTCAGAAAATGGGTAGGTGATAATGAAAAAAGTTGTACCCTGAAAATTATTAGTAATAGAAAATCAGTTAATCGAAGCATGGCACGAAATATTGGATTGGGTAGTACCTCAGGAAGTTTAGTTGTATTCTTAGATGATGATACTATAATTTTAGATTCTAACGCATTTTCAAAAATTGCCGCACTCTCTAAACGACATGACTATGGTTATGGTGCTACCCGTCTTTGGACCATGAACAATTTATTTCAAAAAAAATCAAAGACCATCTTAGACTCATTAGAATCAGGGGATCTGAGGGATTTAAAAAACATATCTGTCAATTATTTTTCTGCGAATAGACAAAACAATACCCCTCCCATTCTTTTGTCGAAAACATTTATTGCTAATTTTGGTTTTTGTAAAAAACATCTCATTGAAAAAATAGGAGGATTTCCAGATTTTCCTGATTATGGATACGAGGATGATTATGTAATGTTTCGACTATATTTATTGAGTAAAAAATTGGCTATCATGGATAAGCTGACGGTTGTTCATGTAAATCATGAGACGGCAAGAGTAAAGCAAAATAGTTTAATCTATTATTATTTTAATAAACTTGTCAATGCTGGATATTATTGGTTTCATATAAGTAAAATTTTTGAAAATAATTTTAAAAGACATGATGTTTTAGAGCCGTTAAAAAGTTTACATTTTGATCAAAGAGTGGAGACGGTAATAAAAAGATATGTTGACGCGTTGCCAATTAATTTGAGCCGTTCCCCATTAAAAAATCAAAACTATTGGAGAAATAATAATTTGCCATCAAACTTGAAGATCGCGCAATTAATTTTTGCCCTGCATCATTCACTGGATATTAATGATTTTATTAAGAAAAGCTCTGCTGATTTTGATAACCTAGCAGAATTAGTCCGTCTATCTTGCGAGGAGGGAATAGTAAAAATTAATAGAAATGGAAGAATTAAATCGCAATTTGAATTTATTTTTACTACCCCGCGTTCTTTTAAGGAATATAAAAAGCCCATCTTTAATCCGAAAGAAGTATTTAATCAATTTCCTTGTGATGAGCTTTCACGAACCAGAAGATACAAATTTATAAAAGAGCGGTATCCTTATGCTGAATATCTAAAGCTTGGTATTATTGGAGATGATGATTATTTAAGTCTCAAGTTTGTAAATGATTATTGGGCTTGGCCAGTAATAGTAGAAAAGGATAAAATAATAATTGACACCATTCGGCATGCCAGCGATCGATTTGAAATATTTAACATAGACGTGTCTGGCGTGGATAGTATAGAAAAATCACCTGAAATTCAAACATTTATAACCGATTCACCGTATACCATGCATGGAGCACTCGCTTTTATTTATTGTGGTTTAAAGATGCTGGTTAAAAATAATCAGCCCAAAGAGTTTTATGCTATTTTAAATCCCACGATGATGGGTAAGAATTTACAACGGCTGCAAGAATATCTTATTCGGTCAAGAGTATTTATTACCGAAGTCGTGTCTAATTTTAGTCAGTATAATTTGCCAAGGAATTATCAGGAGCTTAAAAGGGCGAAAAAATTCTTAAATGAATTAGGCATAAGCGATAATTGTTTAAAAAGAAGCTCATCTTCTAATCTTTATATTTTTTCAACTACAAATCCTGATTTAGATAGACTTAAGTCATTTATAGATTATAAAAAAATATACAATCACTATGATTACTAAAAAAAGATTAATTCCATCGGAGATTTCCTTTTTAAATTATAAAGACTGTTTGTATTCCGTTGATTTTAGAGCAATTAGCGAAAATATGGAATATGAGATACCAGCCATGTGGAAATATGAAAATTTATGTTCTTGGATTATTTCCGACAAATTTGTAACCACAAATGAAGATGTCGGCAATATTAAATATCCAAATAGTAATTTTTATGTTGTCCTAAATAAAGACGCCGACCCAAGAGTATCTATTTATGATAGACTTTTTAAAGCTAAGGATACAATAGATAAAAAAATTAATAAGTTATGGGTGGCCATACCACATCCCGATGCTGACAAATATTGTCAAAATAATAATTTGCAACTTAGTTTTAGTTTTTCTGATTTTGTAAAATTAAATGATAAATTAGCTCAAAAGAAATTGTTAAAAGAGAATACACCCAAGTGGGTAGAAATTGCATCAAGGAGTGAATTAGAATCAATAATAGCTGATCGAAGTGGATATATAAAAAGAAAACAGGGATCTGGTGGTTACGCCGTGTTTAAATCTGATGATCTAAATAGTGATTTCAATGTTTTGTTTGATCAATCTCCATCTGATTGGTTTTTTGAAGAAAAGGCGGACGGTCGAAGTTGTAGTATTCAATGTATTAAAGATGAATCTGGGAATGTAACAATTTTTGGCTTTTCAGAGCAAATTATTGATGGAGACAAATTTTATTCTGGCTCAAAAATACTTTCTCTGTCCTCGATGGATGATAATATTTATAGACAGCTTAATAATTCTATTGAAATGTTGGGCAAATTATTAAAAGGTTATGTTGGTTTTTTCGGTTTAGACTTTATTATTGGCGAGGATGGAACAGTTCTTATTCTCGAGGCCAATATTCGGCTTACGGCTGCGACAATACCAACCCTATTAGCTAATATGGCTGGCGGAACCGACGCTTCATATAAAGAGGACTTAAATCTAGCTAAGATGTTAGAATCGGATGTCATGTTGGCTCAAGGTGAAGATGGGACAGGAGATGTTTTAAGCTTTAAAGCCAATAATGGATCGTTGGGTAAGTATTTATATGTCGATTTAAAGGATTGTAAAAACAATCCAAAACAGGCGGATTCTAAATTTATTAACGGCATGGTTGATATTGTTACGGAAAAATTAAGCAGAGCCGTAAAGGTGGATTGTTATAATTTTTGGCCCCATGGTTGGACGCTATCTTTAATACTGGCCGATTCCCACTGTGTTATCACAAGTTGGTTTTTGGAGAGAAGAATTTTTATCGATGCCTTTTGCTGTAATATGGATTATGATGAAGAAAAATTTAAAATTTCAATTAGCGACTATTTTGGGGCGAGCAATATTAATTCAGATTGTTTTCTAAGATAACTCTATGGCCAATATCGTTGTTATCCCGCAGTATTATTCGGGCACATCTTTTGAGGAAATTGTTAAGCACATGACAGTTGCAGCAAAACAAATGGATGCGCCGATTAATTTTATTGGCCCCACGAAAGCGGCTAAAAATAACTTACATGGTTTCTTGCTGGATGATGAGTATTATATAAGTTACCAATTAAAATTAATAGGTGATTTAATAAGATTAAAAGACCCCGTTAAGATTTTATTTTTAGATTTTTTTAATCCAGGGCTTGATTTATTGCGATATTATCATGAACAAAAGAATGTGTCGGTGAAATATGGGGCATTGTTGCATGGTGGCACTTTTTTTAATAATGATGTTTATAGTATGTCCTGGCTTCGCGAATTTGAGCTTGCTTGGGCTGGAATTTATGATAGAATTTATGTCGCATCTAATTATGCTAAAAATAATTTACCTAGACAGCTATGTATTAAGGCGAAAGTATTGCCTTGGGGCTTAGATGGTTTTAATAAGATTAACTGCTTAAATAAAAAATACGATGTTATATTTCCTCATAGACTAAGTCCAGACAAGGGCATCGATGATTTAATTGAAATTATAAGACACCTCCCGACGATTAAATTTGCTATTATTTCTCCACAAAATGATGCGACAATGAGATCAAATCCTTATTATAAAAAATTAAGGAAATTTTCTAATGCGGAGTTTATTTTAGGGGAAAGTGAAAAACAACATAATAATACCATCTCTCGTGCTAAAGTTGTATTAAGTTGTGCCAAGCAGGAGACATTTGGTTATTCTATTATGAAATCAATTCTATCAGGATGTATACCCGTGTTACCACAGAATCAGTGCTATCCTGAGTTTTTTAAAAAAGAATATCTGTATCGAAATTTAACTGAAGCTATAAAAATGATACAGAAACATATTTCAACGAAATTAATTAATCAGTCACCGCAACGCGATCCTGTATTTTTTTTAAAAAATAATTTATTTGAATTTTCTTTTAAAAAACATTTTCAAGACTTTTTTGAAAAATAAATAAGGAACGCATGTTTTTTGTTTTACATGCACTCCCTGTTCCAAAGATAAACTCCCGCAATGGGCGACATTTTTCTAATTCTTTCGTGGCCATCGAGATTAAGTCCAGTTTTAGCCACAAAAATTAGCCCATCACTTTCTTGTTTGGAAAATGTTCTAAATATTTTTTTTCACCTTCAAAAAAATCTAAAAATAATTCTCTTGACGTCACTGAAGGAAAATTTTTTTTACCAATATAATCTAAAAAACTACTCCAACGATATTTCTCTAAAAATATTTCGGAAGTATTTCGGAAGTTCGACTTCCGACGATACGATTTAAACATAACAAGGGCGACCGCAACGGTCGCACTGGGCGCGGGCAAGCCGCGCCACTACAAAATCGTTCATCCATTAGTGATATTATTGGCACATATAAATCATTGATTGCGAATATTATTCTAACTATCGGAAGTCCGACTTCCGACGATACGATTTAACTATCGGAAGTCCGACTTCCG
>JBBTVT010000104.1:0-6346 GCA_038078655.1 Patescibacteria group bacterium | reverse complement strand
TTGATACGGAAAATAACAGCTTTGCAATTTGGGAAAATGACAAAAACGCGAAATAAAAATTAGAAAGAATTTACCGTTAAAGAAAAACTTGGATTTGAGACGGCGCGCCAGTTTCATTGGCACGAAATTCGGCGGCGGCGAAAAAAGAAGCGGCGAAAGCGAGGGCGGGGTGGCTGTCATTTTTCAGCAGTTTTTGATAAAGTAGGTTCGAGCGGAGTTATAAAAATACTCTAAAAATAATTATGTATAATTGTTTGTTGATTAAAGTATAGATAAATATTTTTTAAGAATTTTTTGAGCATCTATTATATTTGTTGTTTCCATTAATTCTATTCTAATTTTTTTGGCCAGAGGAAAATCAGCAATATAGACATTAAAAAATTTTTTTAAAGCAGCAAAATTTTTTGTTTTTTGAAAATATTTATTAAATAAAAAAAGGTGTTTTTTTGCGAGTGTTATTTTTTCTTTTGGTGAAATTAATTGATTTTTTGTTTTGCAATTAAATATCCATGGACGACCAATTGCAGCTCGACCAATCATAATTCCATCTGCTCCAGTTTCTTTTGCTTTATTTTTTGCTTCTTTTAAATTGTTTATATCGCCATTTCCGATAATTAGTGTTTTGCTTTTTTTGGCAAGTATTACTGCTTCTTTAATGACATTCCAGTTAGCTGGAGTAGAAAACATTTCTTTTTTTGTTCGAGCGTGAATAGCAATTGCCGCAGGAGTCTCCATTAAAAGTTCAGGTAACCAAGTTGTTAAAACATTTTTATCGTAGCCTGGTCTTGTTTTGATTGATACAGGTAATTGTTCAGCGCCTTGTTGGGTTGCTCTAATAATTTCTCGCGCTAATTTTGGATTTTTAATTAATGTCGCGCCAGCACCTTGTTTCATTATTGTTTTGTCTGGACAACCCATATTGATATCAATGCCATCAAATTTTAGCGCTTTAATTAATTTTGCTGCTTTGAAAAAATTATCTGGTTTAGAGCCAAAAATTTGAGCGACGATGGGTCTCTCATTTTTTTTAAATGCGAGATACGGTAATAATTTTTCTTTTCCTTGCGAAGAAAGTCCATCCGCTGAAACAAATTCCGTATAAAAAACGTCTGGTTTTCCATATTTAATAAACATTTGTCGAAAAGCGATGTCAGTTATTTCGTGCATTGGCGCTAAAGCAAAAAAAGGTTTTTTTAATTTTTCCCAGAATCCTTGAATCATAATAATATTTATAAATTTTAAACAAAATAAAAATAGCACAAAATGTTTATATTTAAAATAGGTTATTCCTTGGATTCAAGTTTTTAACGCAATAGCGTTAGAATTAATTGATTAAAATTGTAAATTCAAAACGTTTTGGATTTTGGAAATTTAGATTTGTAATTTATTTGGAATTTGGTGCTTTGAATTTTGAATTTTGACATTTGATATTTGTATTTTGAATTTATTTTAAATTTACTTTACATTTTTCGTTTTTCGTTTTGTATTTTGCACTTTTTAAATTTTACATTTTTCGTTTTGCATTTATTTTGATATTTAGATTCAATTTGATTATGTATTGGCGCATTACATACACTCATTAAAATATTACCCATAAAATTTCCAAAATCAATGAATTTAGTTTTTTATTTTTTTTAATTCTATGCAATGGAATAATGCACAAATCAAACAACATAAAAAAGCTGCTGAAATATTAATGAAAATAATAAAACAAGTCATTGAATTTATTAAAAAAAATTCTAATACAACTGAATGGAAAATCAGGCAATTTATAAAAACGCAGTATAAAAAATATCATTTAATATCTGATAAACAAAAATCAATTGTGGCTTTTGGCAAAAATACATCCAATGTCCATTATTTTGCTGAACAACAGCACCTGTTAAAAAATAATAATTTAATAATGGTTGATATTTGGGCAAAATTAGCTGAAAAAAATGCGCCATTCGCAGACATTACTTGGATGTTATATTTTGGTAAAAACGTACCAAAACAATATGTTGATATTTTCAAAATAGTGGCGCAAACAAGAGATAAAGCAATAAAATATTTACAAAACAATCTAAAAAGCAAAATAATACCGATTGGAAAAGATATTGACGCAATAGCAAGAAATTATTTAGATAAGCATGGTTATAGCGATAAATTTTTGCATAGCACTGGACATTCGTTAGGAGTTGTAAGTCCACATGGGAGAAGAACTCTAATAGGTAGAAAGGGTAGGCAATGTTTACCAATAAATATTGGATATACAATTGAACCCGGAATTTATTTTAAAAATAAATTTGGCGTTAGAAGTGAAATTGATTTTTATATTAACAAAAATTATAAATTAATAATAACAACTAAAATTCAGAAAAAAATAATTAAAATTTCTGCCTATTAATATAATAATTAAATTATAAAATTGCTGATATAAATTTAGCCCAATGGGGAATAAATCAACATTATTGAAAAAGGTAAAGCGTTAATACATTTTGTGATTTTTTAAAAAGGGGATTGTCCCAAAAAAATACTTTAACTTATTTTTCCGCATATTTTTCCTCAGTGTTAATTGTAATACTTGAATCAAAGTATATCAAAAAGTTTATTTTATTTTTAATTTTGCGCATACTTTAGAAAGAATGTGCGTTAATATAAAATTATATGGAATTTTTTATTTTTCTGGCATGGATAATAATTTTTATCTTTGTGCTCAATGTTCATAATCGAGTTCAAAAATTAGAACAATCTATAAAAAGCGACGCGATTCAGCATATACCTGAATCAAATTATCAATCACAGCAACAAGTAATCCCGAGTATTGAAAAAACATTTAGTCCAATAACTTCATCCGTCGCATTGCCTAAAAAAGTTGAGCCTGCTTTTTCTGATAAACTTATTGAGTGGATAAAAGAAGATTGGTTATTTAAATTGGGGGCGCTTTTTTTACTTATCGGATTTGGTTGGCTTACCACTTATGCATTTCTTAATAATTGGATTGGACCAATGGGTCGCATTGCTTTTGGAATTATTATTGGTGTTTTATTTTTATTGTTTGGATGGTGGAGAATTAAAAAATATATTAATCAAGGAGGAATTTTTTTAGTTCTTGGTTCAACAATAATTTTATTAACCATTTTTGCCGCGCGGGAAATTTATGATTTTTTTACTCCACTTTCCGCTCTTATTGTAATATTTTTAAGCACAGCATTTGTTGCATTTGCAAGCGTTAAATACAATAATCCGCCTCTTGCTTTAATAAGTCTTATTTTTGCTGGAATCGCACCATTATTTATAAATGCGCCAACAGTTGATTATGTTGGATTATTTTCATATTTATTTGTTGTAATACTTGGCGCAATTTGGATTGTTATTTTAACTAAAAAACGAGAACTTACAATGGTTGCGCTTTTACTTGTTGTCTGTTATAGTTTGTCTCATCTTTGTTCTTCTATTTCAGTAGACATTGAAATTCTTCTTTTTTTTGCATATGCATTTTCTGCGTTATTTTTTATAACAAATACAATTGGTATTTTAAAATTAAAAGGGAAAGAAATTGTTTTTGATCTTATAACGGCGGCTGGCAATGGATTATTTTTACTTGCTTGGATTATGGTTGCCGCGCAAAACGAATGGAAAAGTTTGATAATTATTGCATGGATGATTGTATTTGCAACAGGGGCGTTTTTAATATTTAAAATTACACAAAAACGAGAACCATTTTATGTGTATGCTGGAATTGGTATTGCGATGTTAGCGGCTGCAACTTCTGCAGAATTAAAAGGAGCAACACTTACCATTGCTTATATTATTGAATGTGGAATTATTTCCCTTGTTACTCATTTAGTTTTACAAGATATTAAAATTACGGAACGAATTAATTTGCTTTTAATATGTCCAGGCATTTTAGCTATAGGAAGTATTGCATCCGATGCTTGGAATGTAAGTGTTATTAATAAAGATTTTTTTGTACTTCTTGTTTTAACGCTTACTCTTCTTATGCTTGGTTTATTTTATTTACATAAAGTTCGTAAAGTTGAAAACAAAGAACCGCGACGACTTAACACGACGATGATAATTATTGGTTCAGTATATGGCTATGCGCTTATTTGGCTTTCTTTGCATTCAGGTTTTCAAAATAGCAATATTGCAACAATGATTTCTTTGGTTATTTATACAATAATTGGATTAATTTGTTATTTTTATGGACTTGCAAATACAAAGAGATGTATTAAGCTTTATGGTGGAATAGTTATTGGATTTATTGTTGCCAGATTATTTCTAATTGATATACAAGAAATGGATCTCGCTGGTAAAATTGTTACCTTTTTTCTTATTGGTCTATTATTAATAAGTACTGCTTTTTTAGGAAAGAAAAAGCAAAATTTAAATTTATCTAATAATATATAATACTAATTTATGAAATTAAAAATATTATTTTTATCTTTAATTGTTTTTAATATTGGGCTAACGGTAAACGCCAAAGAATTATTTTCAAATTCAATTTTTTCAATAATTAGCGCATATCATTTTTATAAAGATATAAATAATATTTCAATAAGCGTGCCGACAGTAGTTGAATTTCCATTTATTAATGAGTTTATGGAACGTTTTGAATTTGTTGTTCTAGATAAAACAACAAATACTTTTGAGTCGTATTTTTTTAAACGAGAAACATTAATAAATAAAATACCTATATCAATAAATGTAAATCCAAATACGCATACCGCAGATTTAATGAATGATAATAATATTCAAACATATGCAGATTTTCCGTTGTTTAATAATGAGCAGGGGAATATTCAAATTACATTATCAAGTCCAGATCCAATTACTTCATCTACTTTGGCCGTTCTTCTTGATGATAATGTTGCCCTGCCTAGTTCTGTAGAAATTCGCGCATTTGTAAATGATCAAGATAGAATTGTTTTTGCTAATCAAAAAATGGGAACGCAAACTATTCGTTTTCCACAGACTACATCAAATAAATGGACGATTACTTTTACGTTTGTTCAACCGCTTCGTATTAGCGAGTTACAATTAGATCAAAATAATGCTATGATGCTTGATACTTATGCTGTTAGATTTTTAGCCCAACCAGCTCATTCTTATCGTATTTATTTTGATCCAGACAGAACGGCAATTGCCCCTGTTGGAGAGGCGGGTAATTACGTTTTTGCAAAAGATATTTTTACAATTCCAACTGTCCCATCTCAACTTAACGAAGATTATGTTATTGCGGATGTAGATAAAGATGGAGTGCCGGATATTTATGATAATTGTGTTTTTATTATTAATTCAAATCAACTTGATATAAATAATAATAAAAGAGGCGATATTTGTGATGATTTTGATCAAGATGGATTAATTAATTTTAAAGATAATTGTCCAGATAACCCAAATCAAAAACAAAAAGATGTAGATAATGACGGTTTGGGAGATGTCTGTGATAAAGAAGAAAGTAGAATTACAGAGCGTCATGAATGGATTCCATGGGTTGGCATTGTGTTTGCTGCATTTGTTTTAATTATTCTTTTTGTTTTAACAGCAAAATCAAAAAATAAAATAGAATAAACAGTTTTTATATGCGCACCAAGATAAACTTTATTTATCTAGTTGGCCAAAGTTAATTAATTCAAATGGTGATAAAATTATAGGTTTTAAAATTATTAACTTAGAAATCTACTATGAAAAAGGGTAAATTAATTGTTGTTGATGGTTTAGATGGTTCTGGCAAAGCTACTCAAACTAAATTATTAATAAAAAAATTTAAAAAAAATAATTATAAAGTGGTTACTATTGATTTTCCACAATATTTTTCTTTTTTTGGTCAAATGATTAGTAAATATTTAAAAGGAGAATTTGGTAAAGCTAAAAATGTTAGTCCTTATTTGTGTTCTATTTTATATGCGGCAGATCGTTGGCAAAATAAAAATAAAATAGAAAAATGGATAAAACAAGGGAAAATTATAATTTGTGATCGTTATGTTTCATCTAATCAAATTCATCAAGGCGGTAAAATAAAAACAAAAGAAGAAAAACAAAAATTTTTAAAATGGCTTGATGAATTAGAATTTAAATTTTTTAAAATTCCTAAACCAGATTTAATTTTATTTCTCAATGTTTCTTATAAAATAAGTCAAAAACTTATAAACAAAAGAGGAAATAAAAAAGATATTCATGAAACAAGCAAAAGTCATTTGATGGCTGCTCAAAAACAATCATTAGAATTGGTAAAAAAAATGAATAATTGGATAGAAATTAATTGTGTAGAAAATGATAAAATTTTATCAGAAGAAATAATCTCTGAAAAAATTTGGCAAACATTAAAATCAAAACATATTTTTTAAAATTAAAATTTTAA
>JBBTVT010000103.1:0-2212 GCA_038078655.1 Patescibacteria group bacterium | reverse complement strand
TATTGCTTTAAATTTTTCATAATCTTTGTAAAAAAATTCTTTATTTAAAAAAGAATTTATATGAAACAATAAAATTTCACTTTCTTCTTCTCTCTCTCTCTCTCTCTCTCTGGATCTTTAATTGCTGGCTGATTATTAAATTTTGCTTCTATTTTTTCTGACATAAATTTTAAAATAAAGGCAAAAATAATTGATTCTTAATAATTTCCGCTTTATCTGATTTTAAATAAACGCAATAAGTTATAATATTTTTATATTCTTTAGTAAACGCTGCTGGAAATTTTTTACATTTTTTTTGATGATATTTTATTTCAAACGCCGCTGTTTTGTTTTCGCCTAAATTAATAATAAAATCAACTTCGTTCTTATTTTTATCTCTCCAATATTGCGCGTTATTTCCATTTTTAATCAACTGCACCCAAAAAGAATTTTCTAAAAGAGAACCGGAATCTAATCGTTCATTCAAATAACGAAAATCATTTACTATAAAATTTCGCAATCCGGTGTCATAAAAATAAATTTTTTGATTCTTAACAATTTCTTTTCGTTTATTTTGATAAAACGGCTTAATTAATTCGTTAATATAAGTTTTAGATAAAAAATTAAGATATTTTTTGATTGTTAAAAAAGATAATTCGGAAATTTGGGCAAGTTCATTGTATTCAACCATATTTCCTATTTGTAAAGACAAAGCTTTAATTAATTTTCCTAATTTATAATCGTCAATCAAACCTAAGACGCTTTTTACATCTCGTAAAAAATAAGTATTATAAATATTTTTTAAAACTTCAATTTTTTCATCTCTGCTTTTTGCTAAAATTACCCGCGGATAACCTCCCCAAATAACATATTCTTCATAATAATTTCTAAAAATATCCATTTGTTCTTTTCCAAGATTTTGCGTTGCGCGCTTTTTTAAATTAATTTTCATTTTTTTATAAAGACCGGCAAAATTTGAATCGCGATAAAGCAAAAATTCAAAAAAATCGAATGGATACATATTAAAAACAAATATCCGACCAACTAAAAATTTTATTGCCTTGACAGTTAAATCAATAATTGAAGAACCCGAAATAATAATTTTAGTCTTATGTATGTCGTAAAGATATTTTAAAAGTTTTCCGCCATTGCGCGCGTATTGAAATTCATCAATAATGACATATTTTTTGCCAACAACATAAGTTTGAGCAAATTGCTTTATATTGTTCTCAAACATGGAAAGAGTTTCTTGATCTTCAAAATTTAAAAATACCGCGTTTGGTAAATTTTGATAAACTTGTTTTAGAGTAGTTGTTTTTCCGCATTGTCTTGGACCTACAATAGCAAGAATTTCTGGCGTATGTAAATATTTTAAAATTTGATCTTCAATTTTACGCTTAATATACATAAGAAAATTAATAATTATGCTAAAATTTAATTACTATTCAAGTTTAGACTAAAACATAATTGAAGTCAAATATAAATTTTCATTGTGGCAAATAATTAACAATTATTTTATTGCGCAGGATAAATATAGTGGTCTTATTTTAAATTTTCCCAAATAAAGTTTCAAATTTTATAGAACTAAAATTATTGCGATTCAAATACTTTAAAGAATCTTTTATCAATATAGAAAAATCTTTTTCCATTCTATTATGAGTAACATGTTGCCTCAAATTTTTCCAAACATGTTCTTGTGGATTAAATTCAGGAGTGTATGGTGGGAAATTAAACAGTTCTAATTTGACTCCATTCTTGTTAATTTTTGATAAAAAAGCCCTAATTTCCTTACTTCTATGCCAGCCAGCTCCATCCCAAATTAAAAAGATTTTTTTGTCTTGATAAATTTTCAAAAGTTTTTTTAAAAATTTAATTGTAATTTTACTGTTTTGTATTTTTGTATATCAATCATAAAAACATAAAAATAATTTTTAATGATTTAATTTCTCTATGCTCTGCATCAAAGTATCCTTGCAATTGATCGCAAACCATTTTCCTTCGCTAATTATCTCAACTTTGCCATTCACAATTTTAATAGCTGAATCATCATCTATAGCATATATTTTTTTATTCATACCTTTAACTGCATTTTTAATAAAATTTTCGCGCAAATTTATAAAATGAAGCGAATTCAAATGAGGTAAAAAATAAAAATCAACAAAGTTTAATCCTTGCATTTCATAATCCTTATCTAAATCTTCACCATACACGATTTGAGAAATTTTGAGAGCTA
>JBBTVT010000102.1:0-6284 GCA_038078655.1 Patescibacteria group bacterium | reverse complement strand
TTTGGATTTATGCTTAAATTTAGGAATTAGAAATGTTATTTTATTTATGAATATTCGAAATTTTTGTATTATTGCTCATATTGATCATGGGAAATCGACACTTGCCGATCGTTTTTTGGAATTAACAAATACTGTAGATAAACTTAAAATGCATTCTCAATTTTTAGATCAAATGGATTTAGAAAAAGAAAAAGGGATTACAATTAAACTTCAGCCAGTTCAAATTAATTATAAATTACAGGATGTAAATTATAAATTAAATTTAATTGATACTCCCGGACATGTTGATTTTGGTTATGAAGTTTCAAGATCTTTGGCTGCTGTAGAGGGAGCTCTTTTATTGGTAGATGCTACCCAAGGAATTCAAGCGCAAACTTTGGCTAATTTACATTTGGCTTTAGAGCAGAATTTATTTATTATCCCAGTAATAAATAAAATTGACTTACCCAATGCTCAACCAGAGAAAATAGCTGAGGAGATAAAAACATTATTAAATCATGAAGCATCTTTAAATACTTATTGTTTGCCATGTTTTATTTCTGCAAAAACAGGACTAGGGGTTGAGCAACTTTTTCCATTAATTATTGAACATATTCCTATTCCATTAGATAATTCTAATAAACAATTTCGTGCATTAATTTTTGATTCAGTTTATGACGAATATAAAGGGGTAATTATTTATATTCGCGTCATTGACGGAAAGATAGAAAAAGGAAGTCAAATTGAATTTATGAGCACAAAAAAATATGGAGAGGTTCTAGAAATTGGAATTTTTAAACCAAATCTTTTTCCAAAAGACAAATTAGAATCTGGAGAAATTGGGTATATTGCTACAGGTTTAAAGGATATAAAAAATTGTAAGGTTGGAGATACAGTAATAGCACGAAATGCTAATAGTGATTACGCAATAGAATCTTTGCCTGGATATAAAGATGCTAAGCCAATGGTTTTTGCTGGATTGTTTTGTAAAGATGGAAGCGATTATGCAAAATTTAGAGAGGCGTTGGATAAATTAAAATTAACTGATGCTAGTTTATCTTATGAACCAGAAGTTTCGCAGGCCTTGGGATTTGGTTTTCGTTGCGGATTTTTAGGGATGTTACATTTAGAAATTATTCAGGAACGTTTACGCAGAGAATATGGATTAGATTTAATTATTACTACTCCCAGCGTGGCTTATAAAGTAATTTTAAAATAATTTTTAAATTTTTAACTATTTTTATGCAAATTTCAATAATAATTTCTATCATTATAATCATAATTTTATTAATCACTGGCTTCAGTGTATTTTTTTATTTATTAAATAAAAAATTTCAAGAATTAATAGAAAAACAAAAAAATGATCAAACACTAATTGAAAAACAAAAAAGTGAAACAATGGGATTTTTTAATCAAAATATTCAAAGTATGCAATCAAACGTGCAAAATATGCAATCAAATGTACAATCAAATATACAAAATATGCAGGCTCATATGCAATCAGAATTAAACAAAACAACTGAGGCAATTAATCAACGACTTGATAACGCAGCAAAAATTATTGGGGGAGTAAATAAAGAATTAGGTCAAATGCAGGAAGTTGGAAGACAAATGAAAGATTTACAAAATCTTTTATGTTCGCCAAAATTACGAGGAAATATTGGCGAACAGATTTTGCGAGATTTGTTAGAACAATTTTTTTCCAAGGAACATTTTGCATTACAATATAAATTTCGCGAAGGTCAAATAGTTGATGCTATTATTAAGACAGATAAAGGGATAATTCCAATTGATTCAAAATTTCCAATGGAAAATTTTCAAAAAATGGTAAAAGCGGAATCAGAAATAGAAAAAAATAATTTTTTGCGAGATTTTGTTAAAGATGTTAAAAAACATATCAATGACATTAGTAAAAAATATATTTTACCTCAAGAAGGCACGGTTGATTTTGCAGTAATGTATATTCCTTCAGAAACTATTTATTATGAAATTATTAGAGGCGATGAAAATTTAAGCGCTTATGGCCATGAAAAAAAGATTTTAATTGTTTCACCAAATAGTTTTTATTATTTTTTAAAAGTAATAATGATTGGAATGGAAGGTAAAAAAATAGAAGAAGCAAGTAAAATAATTCTTCAAACATTAAACGCAATTCAAAAAGATGCTGTTAAATTTGGGGAGAATTTAGGAGTTTTAACTACTCATGTTACTAATGCTAAATCAGCCATTGATCGAGCCAATAATGAATATTCTAAATTGTCTGGCAAAATTGATCAGATTAAATTATTAAAATCCTAAATTTCTGAATATTATTATTATTTTGAAATAATATGAAGTCATTTTTTAACGCTACATCCGTTTTGATTGGAACAATTGTTGGAGTTGGGATTTTTGCTATTCCATATGCAATTGCGCAAGTTGGTTTTGCGATTGGATTATTATATTTAATTGTATTGGGGTTAATTATTCTTTGTTTAAATCTTTGTTATGGAGAAATTGTTTTAAGAACAAAAAAAAATCATCAGTTGCCTGGTTATGCAGAAATTTATTTAGGTAAATTTGGAAAATATTTAACAATTTTTGTTACTTTTTTGGGTTTTTATGGCGCTTTGCTTGCTTATCTTGTAATGGCGGGTGATTTTTTATCTTTATTTTTAAAAAATTTTTCCTCAAATTTAACACCATTTAATTGTAGTTTGCTTTTTTTTGTTTTTGGGGTAGTCGCAATTTTTTTTGGAAAAAAAATAATTCCAAAAATAGAATCGTTAATAATTCCTTTTTTATTTGTAATTGTATTGATAATTTTTATTTTTGGTTTTCCTCAAATAAAATTTGAAAATTTGTTGACAATTAATTTGAAACATTTTTTTCTTCCTTTTGGAATTATTCTTTTTTCGTTAGGTGGAATTTCAGCAATTCCGATTATGGAGGTTGTTTTGGAAGAAAAAAAATATTTATTAAAAAAAGCAATTATTATTGGAACATTAATTCCTTTAATTTTATATATTTTATTCGGTTTAATCGGGGTCGGAGTAGTGGGCAAGACAATGCCTGAAAATGCGATTGTTGGTTTGGGAAATATTCTAGGAAATAAAATATTATTTTTAGGTTCCATTTTTGGATTTTTTGCGATTGCTTCTTCTTTTTTAAGCATTGGTCTTGCTTTAAAGCAAATTTATCATTACGATTTTAATTTAAATAAAACAATCTCAACGATTCTAGTCTGTTTTATCCCGTTAATTATTTTTTTATCTGGTTGGAGAGATTTTATTGAAATTATAGGCATTACAGGTTTGCTTCTTGGTGGTTTAGATGGGATATTAATTATTTTAATTTATTGGCAAGCAAAAAAAAGAGGAGATGATATTCCCTCATATTCTATGAATATTCCATATTTCTTTATTTGTTTCATTATTGCTATTTTTTCTCTGGGAATTCTTTATCAAATTTGGGAAATATGCAAATGAGAAAATCAAAAACTTTTCTTTTTATTTGTTTAGCTTTTATTACGGGTATTTTTATTAGTTCTTATATAAAAATTCCTTCTATTGCGTTAGAAGGTTTTTTTATTTTTGGAATTTTTTGGATAATTTTTTTATGGCCGAGAGAAAATGAAAAAATTTTTAGTTGGGATAAAAATAAAATTTTTAATAGTAAAATGACGATTATTGGTTTTTGTTTCTTGTTTTTTATTTTTGGAATTTTCTATTTGCAAAAAAGTTTTTCAAAACAATATATTTTGCAAATTTACAATGATACAAAAGAAGAATTGATTTTAAAGGGTATTGTTGTTAATGATTTGGACAGTAAGAAAAATTCTAAAAAAATTATTTTTGAAGTTCATGAAATTTTAAATCAAAATTTTAAATTTAATATTAAAGAAAAGATTTTACTTCAATTATCTTCATTTGCCACTGATTATCAGTATGGCAATGAATTAGAAATTAAAACAAAATTAACAACGCCATTTGAAATTAAAGATTTTTCTTATAAAAATTATTTATCTCAATATGACATTAATTCAATTGCTTATTATCCGAAAACAAAACTTATATCAAAAAATAAAGGAAATAATATTCAAAAAAATTTATTTTTTATTAAAAATAAATTTAAAGATAAAATTTTAAGCATTATGTCTCAACCAGAATCTTCTTTTTTGGCTGGACTTCTGATTGGATCCCGCGAAGATATTCCTTCTCAGTTAATTAATTCTTTCAATATTACAGGGACAACCCATTTAATTGCATTATCTGGGTATAATATTACAATTATTGGAATTGTTTTGATGAGTTTATTTTGCGCTTTATATTTTTCTAGGTCGTTGAGTTTTTGGTTGACAATTATTGTAATTATTTTTTTTGTATTATTAACGGGCGCCGAAGCTTCTGTTGTTCGAGCGGCAATTATGGGAGTTTTGGTTTTATTGTCCAAAAAAATTGGACGATTGGAAAATATAACAAATGCAATTGTTTTTACGGCATGTTTAATGCTTTTGTTTAATCCTAAAATTTTGCGATATGATATTAGTTTTCAATTGTCTTTTTTTGCAACCTTAGGGATTGTTTATGTTTCTCCAATTTTATTTAAAAAGGGATTTTATAAAATTCCAAATATTTTAGAGTTAAGAGAATCGTTTTTAATGACTATTTCAGCTCAAATTATGACATTCCCGATTATTATTTATAATTTTGGACAATTATCTTTGATCGCTCCAATTACAAATGTTTTAGTTCTGCCAGTTGTTCCATTGTCTATGCTTTGTGGTTTTATCGCAACAATTGTTGGTTTTTTTTGGCTTTGGCTGGGTAAATTTATTGGATTTTTTGCTTGGATATTTTTGGCTTATGAGATTAAAACAATTAAACTTTTTTCTGAAATTCCATTTGCCGCTATAAAAATAAAAATTCATTGGTTAATTGTGCTTTGGTTCTATTGTCTTATTGTTTTTTGGATTTGGAAAAATCAAAAATTTGTTTCAAACGAAAAAAAAGAAAAAAAATAATCCGTTCAGGTTTAATTTTGATAGACTTGGATTCAAGTTTTTAATGCAACACGTTAGAATTAATTAATTGATTAAAATTGTAAATTCAAAACATTTTGGATTTTGAAAATTTGAATTTGTGATTTATTTGGAATTTAATGCTTTGAATTTTGAATTTATTTTACATTTTTCGTTTTTCGTTTTGCATTTATTCTGATATTTGGATTTAATTTAATATTGCATTAGATTCTTGAATCAAAGCTGCATAGATTGTAAAAAATTTAACAAAAGAGTATTCTCTTGATATAATTATGCGTATTTTTTATGAAGCAATCCATTCATATCTTTATGTTTTACCTCGCGGCACTCTTAAAAAAGAGTTGCTTGGCTACATAGGATTATTTACTACAACAATCGTTCAAATGATGGAATTGAATTAAATGGATTGTCGCCAAAAGAGAAATTGAATCAATCGGGATTCCATAATTCTGAAGATGTTTGTAATTTCCCATGCCTCATTTAGAGGATTATTCCGATTCTTTTTTGTCTATTTTTAATCTGATTTTTAAAGTTCCAAAATCACAAAATGTATTGACATCTTACCGAACATACAGTAATAATGTGTTTAAAATCACATAATAATGGAAAAACAAAATCAACAAAATCAGGAAGACCTTGGATTATTATTAGAGAAGAGCAATATAATAATTATACTATTGCGCGAAAAAGAGAATTATTTTTAAAATCAGGTATTGGACGAGAATGGATTAATAAAATGAATATGGAAATAGACAAAAAAACACCTATCGATAGATTAAATTATTCAGGCGAACTTAGTCCAGTGGTGGACAGGATTTGTAGTGCTTATTCGATCGGTCAGTCAACGATTTTTCTGTAATCGAAATTGGCTATGAAGATTGTAATGTAATCATTGAAACGTCAGAAAACAAATTTGTCGCTAAAATTTTTTCAAAAGAGCGAAGCCAAAAAAACATTAACCGTTATGTAACCATAATGGTGAAAGCTGTTGAAGCGGGAGTAAATCACCCGTTGTTAATAAAAACTGGCAATGGCAATATTGTTTATACTGACAATCAAGCTAATGGAATATCTTTAGTTTTAATGAAATTCATTGAAGGAAAAAATTTTTTTGAACTTGGTCGCGTTCTTAATGCAGATGAACGGCAAATGGTTATCGAGCAAGCCGTTAAAGTCAATAGCATTGATTATCACCCTTTATATTCTTTTGACTCTTGGGCAATTTTGAATATCAAAGCTATGTTTGAAAAAGTTAAAAGATTTCTACAGCCCGATGATTTGAATA
>JBBTVT010000101.1:0-3663 GCA_038078655.1 Patescibacteria group bacterium | reverse complement strand
ATGCCATGCCATTTTTCTGGCAATGGTCGAATGGCTTTTGAAATTAATTTAAAATCATTTACTAATAAAGTTTTTTCTTCTCGTTTTGTTAAAAATAAAGTTCCTTTAACTTCAACAAAATCTCCTATGTCAATTAAATTAACCAAAAAATCATAATCAAATGGCGCATTATTCAATAAAGCATCTTTTCTGAAAAAAAGTTGAATTTTTCCGTATCCATCTTCTAAATGCGCGAAACAAGACCCGCCATGCAATCGTATACTTCTTAGTCGTCCAACCAAAATAATTTTAGTTTCATCTTTAGACAATTGATTGAAGTTATCCAAAGATTGTTTTGTTGTATGTGTTCTTTTGATACTAGCAGGGTATGGATTAATATTTTGACTAATAATTTTATTTAGCCTTTCTAATCTTATCTCTTGTTCGTTTGACATAAAGTGAAAAATGAATTATGAATAAATATAATAAATTATTATAGCATTAAACTTGACAAAATCAAAATATTACGGTATATATAGATATAATTTTATTAATTTAATTTATTTTTTATGGGAAATAAATTTGAAATGATGAATTTTGGAGAAATGGATCCTGAAGAATGGGAAAAAGCAAGAAAACAATTAAGAGGAGAATCTCCTGTTATTCAAAAAGAAACTCAAGAAGAATTATTAGAAGAACGAGTTGAACAATTTTTAAAAGATGCAAAAGAAATATTAAAGAATGATAAAATATCAGAAGAATTAAAAAAAATATTTGAAGAAATAATAAAAATGTTGGAAGAAAATTCACAAAAAATAATTTTACAAATTCAAAATGCAGAAAAAGAAACTGAACATGCTTTATTTGAATTTGAATTTAAATAAAAATATCAAATAATTTTATATTTTAATTTATTACCAAAATAAACGGTAATAATTTTGGAGGAAGTATGAGTTTAGAAGGAACAAGTTTAGAAAGAACAAATAAAGAGCAGCTACAAAAATTTGAGAATAGAAATAAAGAAAAAACTATAAATGAAATTATAGAAATAAATAAAAAAATAGAATCTTTAGAAGCTGATAAAAAAATACTTACCGAAAAATTGCTTGAATTTTATTTGGTTTTATTTGAAGAAAAAAAAGAATGTTCTCATCCGGATGTTGGGATAACAAGAATTGGAGATGGAGTGTTAGTTTGTTCAATCTGTAATAAATATTTAGGATCTGATGGTGACGAAATTAAATGCGAAAAAACCGGTATAGAATTTTAAAAAATATTAAATAATTTTATATTTTAAAAAGGAGAAATGTCACAAGCACTTGAAAATTTACGACAAATAATAATTGGTGCAAATGTTTCTGAAGAAGACAAAAATGATCTATTGGTTTTTTTGCCTATTTTTCCTAATGAAACAATTGAATCATTAACTAAACATTTTCAAAAAAATTCAAAAGCAATAAAAGAATTCAATTTAAATTTTAGAAATAGATTAAAAGTTTTGGTTGGGATTAAAGATGACGAATTAGACGAGAAAATGAAAAAAGAAAATGTTGGAGAATTTTTAGATAACGAAGAAGAGGAATTTTTAGATGACAATGAAGATATTTATTAAAAACAAATTTAATTTATTAATTTAATAAATCCGCCAATTGACGGATTTTTTATCAATCAATTTTATGGAAATTAGAAATATTGCTATTATTGCTCATGTTGATCATGGCAAAACAAGTTTAACTGACGCATTGATGCGTCAAACTGGCATGATTATTGATGATACTACGAGTATGGACTCTAATGCCCTAGAACAAGAGCGTGGCATTACTATTTATTCTAAAAATACATCCGTTTTTTATAAGGGTACAAAGATTAATATTGTAGACACTCCGGGACATGCTGATTTTGGTTCAGAAGTTGAGCGTGTGTTGCGTTCTATTGATTCTGTTCTTTTATTAGTTGATGCGCAAGAAGGTCCAATGCCTCAAACGAAATTTGTTTTAAAAAAAGCCTTAGAATTAGGATTGAAGCCAATCGTTGTAATTAATAAAATTGATAAATTAGCTGCTCGGCCTGATTGGACACATGAAAAAGTTTTAGAACTTTTTATGGATTTAGGCGCCAATGATGAACAGTTGGATTTTTTTACTATTTATGCGATTGCCAAACAAGGCATTGCAAAAATACAATTAGATGATGACTCCAAAGATCTTTCTCCACTTTTAGACACGATTTTAGAAAAAGTAATTCCAGTAGAAAATAATGAAAATTTACCTTTTACTTTTCAACCATGCAATCTAGCATACGACAATTATTTAGGTCGTTTGGGTATTGGCCGTGTTTATAGCGGATCAACAAAGGTTGGCGATAAAGTTTTTGTTAAAAAACAATCTGGGGAAATTATCCCGGGAAATATTGTTAAATTATTTACTTTTGAGGGAGTAAAAAGAAAAGAGGTGCAGGAAGTTGTCAGTGGAGATATTATAATGATAGCAGGTTTATCAAAAATTTATATTGGCGACACAGTTTGCAATGATCCTAATCAAGCGCTTTTGCCAGCTATTAAAATAGATGAGCCAACAATTTCTTTGAACTTTTTAGTTAATAATTCTCCATTTGCTGGAAAGGATGGAAAATTTGTTACTAGTCGTCAAATTAAAGAACGATTGGAAAGAGAACTAGAGGTTAATGTTGGACTTAAAATAGATTTTTCTCCGGTTGAGCATTATAAAATTTATGGCCGTGGCGAATTGCATATTGCAATTTTATTAGAAAATATGCGACGCGAAGGGTTTGAACTTCAGGTTTCTCAACCGCAAGTAGTTTTTAAAGAGATTAATGGAAATAAATATGAACCATTTGAAAAAATTACCATTGATGTTCCGCAAGAATTTGTTGGAAATATTATAGAAAAAATTTCTAAAAGAAAAGGACAAATGATTGAGATGAGTCCGGAGCAAAATCATATTCGATGTATTTTTGAAATGCCAACCCGAGGATTTTTGGGGTATAGAGGTGAATTTGTTGTTGATACCAAGGGCGAGGGAATCTTGTGTAGCGAATTAATGGATTTTAAACCATATGTTGGCGAAATTGAAAAACACAATACTGGCTCTATGATTTCAGGAGAGACAGGAAAAGCATTGGCGTTTTCTCTTGCCAATTTACAAGATCGTGGCACTTTATTTATTCATCCAAATGTAGAAGTTTATAAAGGGCAAGTTATTGGCAATACAGCCAAGGGTTATAATATGGTTGTTAATCCTATTAAAGGAAAACAATTGAGCAATATGCGTTCTTCGGGCGCCGACATAGCTATTCAATTAACTGCGCCAATAGAATTAACATTGGAACGCGGATTAGAAATTATTGCAGAGGATGAATATTTAGAAATTACTCCGAGCAATATTCGCTTGCGAAAACAAAATTTAAAAATGAAATAAATTTTATAATTTGCATTAAAATTAAAATTTCGGAAATTAAACTTCCGAAATTTTTTAATCTTTTTTGTTAATAAATTTTTTTATTTGAGTATATGCAAAATAAATTTCAAAAAAAAATCTTTTTAATATTATCTATATTTTTAATATGGAATTGTTTATTTGGTTTGAACCAAGTTCGCGCAGAAGAATTTTTAAAAGTAGTAAAAGTACAAACAGCTCAAATACAAAATTTGGAAAATAGCAATAG
>JBBTVT010000100.1:0-4144 GCA_038078655.1 Patescibacteria group bacterium | reverse complement strand
AATTGCGCCAGTAATAATGAGTTTAATATTTTTGTCGTTATTTATTATATTTGCAAAATTAAGTAGCGTATAATAATATTTAGAGGTTGAACCTCCGAATATAGTGTTATCAATGTATTTATTCTATATAAAGTTTTGATTATATTTTTAAATATGTTAAAATTTAATATAAAAATTTAGAATATTTGTTAAATTATATTTAATTTTTGTTTTGCAATTTTAATTTATGGCAAAAAAGATAAAACAAAATTTAATTGGAGGAATTATTAATAGGCCTGGTTGTTCTAAGGAATACAAAACAGGAACATGGCGAACTATTTGTCCTATTTGGGATGAAGAAAAATGTATTCATTGTTTACAATGTGTTCAATTTTGTCCGGAAAATTGTATTTCTGTTAAAAATGGAAAACGTAAAAAAACTAATCTGAATTATTGCAAGGGTTGTGGAATTTGTAGTCAGGTTTGTCCAATTAAAATTATTAAAATGAAATAAATATGGCAAATGAAAATTTTAAAAAAAAGATTTTAACTGGAGCTTATGCAGCAGCCGAGGCAATGAGACAGATTAATCCAGGAGTTGTTTCTTTTTATCCGATTACTCCGCAAACGCCAATTATAGAAAAATATAGTCAATTTGTGGCTAAAGGATTAGTTGATTCAGAAATAATAGAGGTTGAATCTGAACATTCAGCAATGAGCGCTATTGTTGGGGCGCAGGCTAGCGGAGTAAGGGCAATGACTGCTACTTCTTCACAGGGGTTAGCTTTAATGTGGGAGATTCTTGGCATTGCTAGCGGTTTGCGATTACCCATTGTAATGCCAGTAGTTAATAGAACTTTGTCATCTCCACTCAATATTCATTGCGATCATTCTGATTCAATGGGATGTCGAGATTTAGGTTGGATACAAATTTTTTCTGAAAATAATCAAGAGGTTTATGAAAATATTTTGTTAGCAATGAAAGTGGCTGAGCAAATAAAATTACCGGTTATGGTTATGCAGGATGGATTTATTACTTCTCATTGTGTGGAAATAGTAAAAATTTTTTCAGACAAAATTATTCAAAATTTTTTAGGAGAATATAATCCAGCATATTCTCTTTTAGATACAAAAAATCCAATTAGTATTGGCTCTCTTATTTCTCAGCCATATTATTCGGAAATAAAATTTCAACAAATTCAAGCAATGAATCAAGTTAAAAAAAAATATTTACAGATTGGTAAAGAATTTTCAAAAATTACAAAACGAAAGCATGAATATTTTGAAAAATATCAATTAGATGATGCTGAAGTAGCAATTGTGTGTATGAGTTCTACTGCTGGAACAGTTAAAGCAACAATTAACAAAATGAGAAAAAAAGGATTTAAAGTTGGTTTATTAAAACCAATTTTATTTAGGCCATTCCCTTATCAAGAAATATTGCAGGCGTTATCACATCTTAAAGCAGTAACCGTTTTAGATCGTTCTACTTCGCTTGGCGCTCACCCTCCACTTTTTGGTGAAATTTTAAATTCTGTAAATCACGATATATTAGTTACAAGTTATATATTTGGTTTGGGCGGAGAGGATATTTTTGAAAGTGAAATTGAAGAAATTTTTAAAAAAATGTTAGTCGGGAAAATTTATAAAAAACGAAATTAAATTTTTTAATATTTATGGATTTAAAAATATTGACTCAAAAAATTCAAAAGCAAAATAATTTTGCTTATGGACATCGAACATGCGCGGGGTGCGTCATTCCAATTATTGTCAGAACAGTTTTAGCTGCTAGTAAGGATCCTGTGGTGGTCGTTAGTGCTACTGGTTGTCTTCAAATTACTTCATCTATTTATCCTCAAACATCGTGGAATGTGTCATGGATGCACAATGCTTTTGAAAATGCTTCTGCGACAATTTCTGGGATTGAACGCGCATATTCTTTTTTAAAGAAAAAAGGGAAGATAAAAAAGCGAATAAATTTTGTGGTTTTTGGGGGAGATGGCGGCACCTATGATATTGGATTGCAATCTTTGTCTGGCGCTTTAGAACGAGGGCATCGTTTTGTTTATGTTTGTTACGACAATGAAGCCTATATGAATACTGGTAATCAGCGATCTTCGGCTACGCCATATGGTGCAGCAACCACTACAACGCCAGACGGAAAAAAGGTTTTTAAAAAAGATTTAATTAAAATCGTTGCTGCGCATAATATTCCTTATGTTGCTCAATCTACTGTTCATCATTGGCATGATTTATATCAGAAAGCTGAAAAAGCTTTTCAAATAAATGGTCCAGCAGTTTTAAATGTTTTTTCGCCTTGCCAGTTAAATTGGAAATTTCCTTCTGATTCAGCGATTTTAATTTCAAAAATGGCTGTTGAAACTTGTATTTGGCCTTTATATGAAATAGAAAATGGAAAATATCGATTAAATTATCAACCTTCTAAAAAAATTTTAGTTGAAGAATTTTTAAAACTACAAAAAAGATTTTCTCATCTTTTTAAATTAGAAAATAAAAAGGTTATTGAAATAATTCAAAAAGAAGTAGATAAAAAATGGCAAGAACTACTATCCAATATTAGTAATTAAAGACCCTTCCTGGATATTTATTGATGAAGAGATTTTATTTTCAATTCCGAATAGAAATATTGAACATAGTGTTCAAGTTTAGGAACATACTTAACACTTTTTAATAAATAAATTTTAAAACCATTCTATTAATTTTGAATTTTAAAAGGGAACAGTTTCTTAAAAAATATTCTCAATAAAATCATATAACTAAGCGAAAAAAATGACTAATTTTTACAAATTAGTCATTTTTTAATTAATCTTTCAATTATCGGAAGTCCGACTTCCGACGATACGATTTAACTATCGGAAGTCCGACTTCCGATTTTTTTGTTTTTTTGTAGGAACTATGTTAAAATTTTGAGACAAAAGATTTTTTATAAAAAATTTAAGCAGATAAGCAAAATTATTTTTTATGAATCAAGAAACAAAAATTTGTCAAAATTGTCAAAAGGAATTTACAGTTGAGCCAGAGGATTTTGAATTTTATGAAAAAATCAAAGTACCCACTCCAACCTTTTGTCCGGAATGCAGAATGATACGAAGAATGTGTTTTAGAAATGAACATTTTCTTTATAAAAGAAAAGATAGCTTAACGGGTGAAATAATTTTTTCAACATTTTCTGAATTATCTCCAATTAAAGTCTATAAAAAAGACTATTGGTGGTCAGATCAATGGGATCCAATGGATTATGGTCAAGATTATAATTGGAACAAATCATTTTTTGAACAATTTAGAGAATTATCATTGGAAGTGCCTTGGTTTAGTAGGTCAATAATGAATTTAGTTAACAGTGATTATTGTGCTAATGCAAGCGATTTAAAAAATTGTTACTTACTTTTTGATTCTGGTCCTGATACTGAAAATTGTGCCTATGGAGCAATGGTTAATTATTCAAAAGATAGTTTTGATAATTATCAATTGCACTCTAGTGAATTGTGTTATGATTGCTTTATGGTTTATAAATCTTATCGTATATTTTTTTCTGCTCATTGTTATAATTGTCAAGATGTCTATTTTTCGCAAAATTTAAATAATTGTCAAAATTGTTTTGCTTGTGTCAATTTAAGAAATAGACAATATTATATTTTTAATCAGCCATATTTAAAAAAAGAATATTTTCAAAAATTAAAAAAATTTAATATTGGTTCTTATAAAAATACCTTGGAATTTATTCAAAAATTAAAAGAATTTCAATCAAAGTTTATCTATAAAAATATGCATGGTAAAAAAAATATAAATGTAAATGGTGATTACATTAATTATTCAAAAAATGTTAGTAATTCTTTCATGATAAATAACGCTGAGGGGTGTAAGTATTGTTTTAATCTTAATGTTGGACCAGTAAAAGATTCTTATGAATATAATGGTTGGGGGGAAAATGCCGAATTAATTTATGAAAGCAATCAGACGGGCAATAATATTTTTCGTTTAAAATTTTGTTTTATGTGTTATCCCAATGATTATGATTTAGAGTATTGTATAATGTGTGTATCTTCTTCCAATCTTTTTGGTTGCGTTGGTTTGCGTCACAAGCAATACTGCATTCTTAATAAGCAATACACAAAAGAAGAATATGAAGAATTGGTTCCAAAAA
>JBBTVT010000099.1:0-2258 GCA_038078655.1 Patescibacteria group bacterium | reverse complement strand
ATGTTTAAATATGTTAAAATATAAAAATGAAAAATAAAAAAAATAAACAGAAAAACAACACTTCGAAATTTCATTTTGAAATTAATTCAGAAACAAAAAAATGTATTCAGGCTATTTTATTAATCGCTTTTGCTTTACTTTGTTTTTTAAGTCTTATTGAATTAGCTGGCGATTTTGGAAAATTTTTAGATAATATTTTAAAATTAACCTTTGGCTGGGGCAAATGGATTATTCCATTTTTTCTTATTATCCTTTCTTATTTATTTTTAAGCTCCAAATATATTTTTAATAAAACAAGTTGCTTTGGAGCTTTTTTATCAATTATTAGTTTCTCTGGACTACTTCAATTTTTTTCTACCCTGCCAGTCAATTTTAAATCTGGCTTTTCTCAATATAACAATGGCGGATATTTAGGGCTATTAATCAACTATCCATTAAATAAACTAATGGGAATCTGGGGGACACAAATAGTTTTAAGCGCTTTTCTAATTATTGGTTTATTGTTAATGTTTAATACATCGCTATCAGCCTGGAGTAATTTTTTTTTAAAAATTTTTGAATTTATAAAAAATATAAAATTTAAACAAGAACAAAAAAATACAACAGAATTAAAACAAAATAATGAAAAAAAAGAAATTAACAATCAACCAAAAGAACAAATTAATCTATTTCAAAAATTAGAACCTGTTATTAAAAAATCCAAATCAACACATCTTATTAACCTACCAATAGATCTATTAGAAAAAAATTATCAAAAACCCACAAGTGGAAATGTTCAAAATAATCAAATGATTATCCAAAAAACTTTGGCAAATTTTGGAATTCCAGTTGAAATGAAAGAAATAAAAATTGGACCAGCGGTAACGCAATATTCTTTAAAACCCAGCGAAGGAATAAAACTTTCACGAATTACTGCATTACAAAACGATTTATCTCTAAGTTTAGCAGCGCACCCAATTAGGATGGAAGCTCCCATTCCAGGAGAATCCTTGGTGGGAATTGAGGTCCCAAACAAAACAACCGCTATTGTTGGTCTACGAGAAGTTTTAGAAACAGAAGATTTTAAATCTAGCAATTTAAAATTAACCCTTTCATTAGGAAAAGATGTAGCTGGAAAAGTATGGATAGCCAGCCTAGCTAAAATGCCTCACATTTTAATTGCTGGCGCGACCGGAGCAGGAAAAACAGTTTGTTTAAATAATTTTATTGTTAGTTTACTTTATAAAAATCAATCGGAACAATTAAAATTTATTCTTATTGATCCTAAAAGAGTAGAGTTAAATATTTACGAAGATATCCCACATCTTTTAACGCCTGTTATTGTTGATATTCAAAAAGCAATTAATGCATTAAAATGGGCAGTAAATGAAATGGATCGCCGTTTCCATCTATTTTCTCAATGCAAACAACAAAACATTGAAGGATACAATCTACAAACTGAAAATAAAATACCTTATATTGTTATTATAATTGATGAAATGGCAGACCTAATGATGCAAGCAGCATCAGAAGCGGAAACTCTAATTATTCGATTAGCGCAAATGGCCCGAGCAGTAGGAATTCACTTAATATTAGCCACACAAAGACCCTCGGTTAATATTATCACAGGCCTAATTAAGGCTAATATTACCACGCGAATCGCTTTTGGAGTTGCTTCTTCAATTGATTCTAGAACAATTTTAGATGTTAGTGGCGCCGAAAAACTTTTAGGACACGGTGATTTACTCTATCTTTGCCCAGAATTTTCTAAACCAAAACGTCTACAAGGCGCGTTTATTTCTAATACTGAAATTACAAAAGTAGTAGATTTTATTAAAGAAAATCAAACACCACAAATTCAAGAAGAAATGATTGAGATGCCTACTGCCACCGATGTTAAAAATTTTTCAACAAATTCTGAAAATAACAATGACGATGAATTACTATCTCAAGCTAAAGAAGTTATTTTAAAATTTAAAAAAGCCTCTGCATCTTTATTGCAAAGGCGATTACGAATTGGATATGCTCGAGCTGCTCGACTCTTAGATTTATTAGAAAGTCAGGGAATCATTGGACCAGCAGATGGCGCAAAACCCAGAGAAATTTATATCACTTCTGAAGAATAGCTAAGCTTTGACAAAAATATTTTTTAAAAAATAAACATCCCATTTTGTCATTTCAAACAAAAAATTATAAAAAAATCAAAATTCAAAATCACAGCTAATAATTTAAAAAAATTCTTAATTCACATTTTATATTTGGATATAAAATTTAATTTT
>JBBTVT010000098.1:2963-4863 GCA_038078655.1 Patescibacteria group bacterium | reverse complement strand
ACAACATACGCCCCAGACAGACCTGAAATAGTTTACTGCGAAAAATGTTATCAAAGCGAAGTGGCATAAAAACGAAAAATGCAAAACATAAATTTTTAATTAAATCTCAAATTCCAAATTAAAAATTATTTCATTAAAAAATATTTATAAAATTAAAATTTTATTCTATGCGGGATCCAAATTTATTACCAGAGGAATTAAGAGACAAAGAAGAGAAAATTAAAAAGGAAAAAATAGAAGAGGAAGAAATAAAATTAAGCTCTCCCAATAAGCTTAAGAACAACAAGGATAAAGGAGGATTTTTAAATATGTTTAATTTTTTTTCTCCTAGAAAATCAATGCAAAAAGTGGATGTTAAAAATTTTCAAGCAGAATTAAAAAAGGGCGGGAGTTTTAGAGAAAAATCATCTCTTTTGGAATCAGCGCCATTACCAAGAGTTCCTGTAAAAGAAATGGAATTTTCCATACCGGAACAAAATAATGAAAAAAATTCTATAGAAATTTCAGCAAATCAAGAGAAAAAAACACAACAAGATTCAAAGGGGATAGAAATTAATTTGATTCCAGAGGAAATGAGAAGTTTTGTTAAGCCCACAAAACAAATAAAAGATTTGGTAAAGGTTTTAGTAGGAAGTGTTGTTGTCTTTGCAATGGTTTATGCAGGTTTAATTTTTTATAAATTAAATATTAATGAGCAGTTTCAAAATATTCAGAATCAAATAAAAAAAATAGATAACGAATTGGTTAATTATAGCGATTTTAAAGAAAAGGATCGAATTGTTCAAATGAGAATAAAATTAACCCAAAAGTTAATCAATAATCACATTTATTCAATAAATGTTTTAAATTTTTTAGAAGAAAATACAATCAAGGATATTACGTATACTAATTTGGATTACAGTTCAGGCTGGACTAAAAATGATAATGGATCGGAATTAACCGCAAAAATTGGCCTTGAAGGGGTAGGAAAGGATTTTGAGAGTATAAAAAATCAATTATTAATATTTCAAAATGCCACAGATTTTGTAAAAAAAGTTGAGATAAGCGAACTCTTGTCTACTACGGAGCAGAAAAAAAAGAAAGAAGCAAAAAAAATAGAAGGCATTGGATTTAAAATAGAGATAGAATCACAACCCGGAGTTTTACAATATATTGAAAAAACATTTTAAAATATATGAATCAATTTCAACAAAAAATTACAATAATGTTTGTTCAAAATTTTAAGTTTTTTGTTATTTTAACAATAATGGTTGTTTTTGGAGCTGGATATTTTTTCTTTGTCAAACAATCTTTTTTTGAGTTAAAAGAAAAAAGAGAAAAATTAATAAATATGGGACAAAATGAATTAACAGCAAAAACAAAAGAACTGAAAGAATTAAAAATTTTAAAAAATGAATATCAAAAACTAGAAGGACTAGAGGTTCAAAAATTGATTGCAATTTTGCCATTTAAAAAAAATATTCCGGATCTTTTTAGGGAGTTAGAAAATTTAACTCAAAAAAGTGGAGTATCTTTGTTGTCATTGGATATTACCGAAGGGGAAACAATAGACGATATTAATTTAGATGAAAATAAGAAAATAAAAGAAACTATTCAAAAAATAGAAAATGGGACATCTTTGTCAGAAATTAAAAATCTCAAGAGCCTTAATATTGCGATGGAAATTGGTGGAATTAATTATTATATTTTCAAGATATTTTTAAATAATTTAGAAAAAAATATTCGCCTAATGGATGTAAATTCGTTTAATTTTGATTTGAATAAAAAATCGCAAAAAATAATGTTAAAAACATATTATTTAGAATAATTAATTTATGTTTAAAAAAGTATATTTTTTTATTTTATTGATTCTTGCCCCAATATTTTTAACTGGGTGTACTTTGATAAATGTTGAAAAAAA
>JBBTVT010000098.1:0-2863 GCA_038078655.1 Patescibacteria group bacterium | reverse complement strand
TGGATGGAAGAGTATCTTTTTTTCAAGATAAAGAATTAGAGAGAAATAAAAATTATTATTATACAGTTCGTTCAGTTGTTTCACGGGCTGATTTTAATAATTTAAATGTTATAAAAGAGCAAGAATCTAATAATATTGATCAAAAAATGGGTAGACCAGTTGACAAAGTTCCTCCATTCCCTCCAAAAGATATTCAAATTATTTCTGGGCAAAAAAGTGGCAATTTGTCTATTAAATGGACTAATCCAATAGATGACGATTTTGATCATGTTCAAATTTATCGATCGGAAGTAATAAATAAAATAGGAATGTTGATTAGGGCAGATGTTAAAAGTTCGAGTTTTGATGATGATGATGATGATTTAAAAGATAACAAATCTTATTATTATATTTTAACCGCAGTAGACAAAAGCGGAAATGAATCTTTGATAAATTTAATTGATGTTGGAAAGATTGAGCCTTTTGAAGTTTTTAAAGAAGAAAAAGGAGGGATAGAATAAATTTATATTTTATGCAGGATTTTAAAAATAATTTAATAGAATTGTTGTTTCAAAAAAAGTTGATTAACAATGAACAGGTTTTGAGATTGCAAAAAGAAATACAAAAAACAGATCAAGACGTAGAGGAAATTATTAAAGAGCAAAAAATGGTTTCAGAGGAAGATTTAATAAAAACAAAGGGAGAATTACTAAATATTCCAATTGTTAGTTTGTTTGAGACAAAAATAAAAAAAGATTGTTTTAAAATTATTTCCGCAGATTTAGCAAAAAATTATAAAATGGTTGTTTTTGAAAAAGATAGTGAAAAAATGAAAGTTGCTATGATTGATCCTAGTGATTTTAAGGCTCAAGAAGTAATTGCTTTCATAGCTAGAGAAAATAATTTAAAAATAGAATATTATATTACTGATTTAAAAAGTTTAGAATTTTATTTAAAGCAATATTCTAGTTTTTTTTCTGAAATAAAAGAAGCATTAGAAACAGCAGAAGATTTAAAGGTTGAAAAAGGGGAAGACAAGACATCTCTGGAAGATGAGGAAATGTATCAGGGGGCGCCAATTTCTAAAGTGGTTTCAGTTATTTTTAAGCATGCTGTTGAAGGAATGGCGTCAGATATTCACATTGAACCAACAGCGGACGAAACAAGGGTGCGTTATAGAATGGATGGAGTTTTACACACTTCGCTTGTTTTGCCGAAAGAAATTCATGCATCCATTGTTTCTAGAATCAAGGTAATGGCAAATTTAAAATTGGACGAAACAAGAATTCCACAGGATGGAAGAATTAGATTAAAAATGAGAGATCAATTTATTGATTTTCGTATTTCTATTTTGCCATTAATGGACGACGAAAAAGTTGTAATTAGAGTTTTAGACACAAGCGGTAAAATTTTTTCTTTGGAAGATTTGGGTTTTTTTGAGGAAAAAATAAAAGTTATTAAAGAGAATATTAAAAAACCTTATGGAATTCTTTTAATAACAGGTCCAACGGGTTGTGGAAAATCTACTACGCTTTTTACTGTTTTAAGCATGTTAAATGATCCTAAAATTAATATTTCTACACTAGAGGATCCAATTGAATATTATATAAAGGGAGTTAATCAATCTCAAATAAAACCAAATTTAGGCTTTACTTTTGCTTCTGGATTAAGAACATTGTTGCGACAAGATCCGGATATTATTATGGTGGGAGAAATTCGAGATGAAGAAACGGCAGAATTGGTTGTGCATGCCGGGTTAACTGGACATTTTGTTTTATCTACATTGCACACAAATAATGCTTTTGGAGCAATTCCTCGTTTGATTGACATGAAAACAAAACCATTTTTATTGGCCAATGTTTTAAATGTTATTATTGCGCAACGTTTGGTACGACGTCTATGTAAAAATTGTAAAGAACAGATTGATTTAGCTTCGGAAGATGAATGTGAAATTTTACAAGAATTAAGTAATCTTTCAAATGAAATAATTTCAAATAAAGTTGATTTATCAAAAAAACCATTAAAAGTTTATCGCGCAAAAGGGTGTATCTATTGTAAAAATACAGGATATCAAGGACGATTGGCTATTTCCGAAGTGTTAAGTATCACTGGTAAAATGAAAGAAGAGATTGCATCAACTGATAAAAAGATGTTAAATTTTGATGAAGAATTAAAGAAACAGAATTTTATTACAACAAGACAGGACGGACTTTTAAAGGTTTTGATGGGAATGACTTCTTTGGATGAGATTCGAAGCGTAACTGAAAGATAATTGGATTTGTTATAATTTAAAATTTATTACAACAGATTTAAATATATTTATTCTAAATATGCAGAATACAAACACAAAAGAAAACAATGCGAATATTAGTCCTTTTTCGGCTATGGAAAAGGATGTTTTAAATTTTTGGGAAAAAAATAAAATTTTTGAAAAATCAATTGAACAGCGAGATAAAAAAAAATCTTATATTTTTTATGATGGTCCGCCTTTTGCGAACAGTTTGCCTCATTATGGACATATTTTGCAAAGCGCGGTAAAAGATATAATTCCTAGATATTGGGCAATGAATGGTTATCACATTGAAAGACGATGGGGGTGGGATTGTCATGGACTTCCGGTTGAAAATTCAATTGAAAAAGAATTGAATTTAAAATCAAAAAAAGATATTGAAAAAATTGGAATAGATAAATTTAACGAAACTTGCCGAGCTTCTGTTTTGCGTTATGCGAATGAATGGCAAAAAATTATAAAGCGAATTGGACGATGGGTTGATATGGAAAACGATTATAAGACAATGGATTTGAAATATATGGAATCTATTTGGTGGGTTTTTAAAACTTTGTGGGATAAAAATTTAATTTATCAAGATTATAAAAGCATGCA
>JBBTVT010000097.1:0-7008 GCA_038078655.1 Patescibacteria group bacterium | reverse complement strand
AAACTTTGGGAATTGCAAGCCGGAGGATTTATAAAATAAGAAGTTAGAAGTTAGAAATGAAAAGTGAGAAGTTAAAAATAGAATAAGCAAAAATTTAAGAAACTCTTTACCTCGAGTAAGCCCCTTGCGGGAGACTCAAGTGGAACTAAATACCATATAGTGTAAAAGATGGTTGACAGTATAGTGTATATAATGTAAAATATTGTTATATGTATAGAGAAATAGCGCAACAAATTAAAAAAATTATTAAAAAGCCTGGATCAAGGATTATTTTATTATTAGGTCTAAGACAAACAGGAAAAACTACTCTGGTTAAAACAATTTGTGAAAAAGAAAAGCATCAAATTTTTAATTTTGATATTATTTCTGATCGCAAAGAATTTACTCAAAATGACAGATATTCCTTGGCTGATTTTTATGAACGTTTTAAAAATAAAATAATTGTTATAGACGAAATTCAAAAAATGTCAGAAGCCACTCAAACAATTAAATATTTATATGATCAATATAAAATGAAATTCATCTTAACGGGTTCTAGTGAATTGAAAATTAAACAAAATTTTGGAGATAGTTTAGCTGGAAGATTACGAATATTTCGTCTCTATCCATTAAGCATTAAAGAAATTTTGGTTCAAGAAAAAAAAATTAAAGAAAATAAAACACCTGATTATGAATTGTCTCAATCAAAACTTCAAAAATATTTAATTTATGGTTCATTGCCTGCTATTGAAAATATGGATTTTGAAGAATACCCATTATTTTTAAGAGATTTTACAGAAACACTTTTGTCTAAAGATATTTTGGAAATATCCGGAATAAAAAAATCTACAAAAATTTACCTTTTATTAAAGTTCTTGGCAATGCAAGTTGGACAATTAGTAAATGTAAATGAATTGTCATCATTAACCGAAATTAGCAGGCCCAGTATTTATAATTATTTAGATATTTTAGAAAAAATGAATATAATTATTTATGCTCGCCCAATTTCAACCAATGAAAGACGAGCTATTAGTGAAAAATTTAAAATTTATTTTACTGATTTAGGAATTAGAAATTTTTTAATTAATAATTTTGAAAGTTTTAATATTCGCATTGATAGAGGAGCGCTTCTAGAAAATGCTACCTACGTTGGCATAAAAAGAAAATTAGATTATGAAGGAAAAATTTATAAAATGGGATTTTTTAGATCAAAAACTGGCTCAGAAATTGATATCGTGATTAAAGTAGCAGATAAAGAATATTTATACGAAGTTAAATCAGCTAAAAAATTTTTATTAAAAAAAGGCAATGTTGAATATATAACTCTGGAAAATATTTGGAAATATTTTTAAATTTTTCGTTTTGCATTTATTTTGATATTTGTATTTTGGATTTATTTTACATTTTTCGTTTTTCGTTTTGCATTTATTTTTATTTACTTATAAATTTATTTTTATGCAGGAAAATTTAAATATTTCTAAATTTACTTTATTTTTTAAAAAAATAGATTTGTTTTTAAATAAATTATTTGGAATTCCAATCACCGAAAAAATTTTTTTTACTCAGAATTTAAGCATTATGGTTAAGTCTGGACTTTCGTTGGATGAGAGTTTAGAAAGTTTAGGTTGCCAAATTAAAAATAAATATTTTAAAGAAATTCTTAAACAAATGAAACAAAAAATAGAAAAAGGAATTTCTTTTGCTGAATGCTTGGCTTTATTCCATGATGTATTTTCTCCAATTTTTATTAATATGATTCGCATTGGAGAAGAAAGTGGAAAATTGGATAATTCTTTAAAACAATTATCAATCCAAATGAAAAAAAATCACGAATTAACCTCAAAAATAAAAGGCGCTTTAATCTATCCGACTATTGTGTCAACGGCAATGGTTCTGATTATTTTTTTTATGATGGTTTTTATTGTTCCGCAAATTACCCAGATTTTTGAATCGTTTAATACCAAACTGCCAATAACAACTCAAATTTTAATAACTATTTCTAAATTTAGCGCCAAGAATGGAATAGCCATTTTTGTGGGATTAATTTTATTGATAATTTTTTTGATTAACATCGTTCGCGTTCCAAAAATTAAATATTTTCTGGATAACGCAATATTACGCGTTCCTATTATTGGCCCAATTATTAAAAAGGTTAATTTGGCTAAATTTTCCTGCACATTTAGCTCTCTTTTAAAGGCAGGTATTCCAATCGTTGAAACTTTTCAACTCTCCGCTTTAGTTTTAAATAATTTTGCCTATCAAAAAGAATTATTGCGAACGGCAGAAATAATAAAAAAGGGAGAGTCAATTACTAAAACCTTAAAAGAATCTCCGGTACTTTTTTCTCCAGTAATTATTCAGATGATTGATGTGGGAGAAAGAACAGGAACATTGGATACAATTTTAGAAAATCTAACAATTTTTTACGAGGAAGAAGTGGATCAAATTATGACAAATTTGCCTCAAATCATTGAACCAATTTTATTGATTTTTTTAGGAATAGGCGTAGCATTTATCGCAGTAGCAATTTTAATGCCGATGTATACAATGACGCAGCAAATTTAATAATAAATTTATGAAAAATAAATCAAACAAAGGTTTTTCTCTAATTGAAATTCTTGTTACTATTGGAATTTTAACAATTATAATGCTTAGTATTTACGGAATGTTTACAATGGCTTATAAAATTTTAGGATCAAGTAAGGCAAAAATTATTGCCATTCAATTAGCCAATCAACAAATGGAAATTCTTAGAAATTTACCATATGCCAAAATAGGAACCACTCAAGGTTGGCCATCTGGAGAAATTCCAAGTTCTCAAAAAATAACTCAAAATGGAATTGAATTTACTATTCAAATAACTCCTGCTTTCATTGATAATTCTTTTGATGGATTAGCTCCAGACGACACTACGCCTTCGGACTACAAAAAAGTGGAGGTTAAAATTAGTTGGAATAAATTTTCATGCGAACCAGCGCTTTTGATTTCCACGTTTAGTCCAAAAGGGATTGAATCAGCGCCAAACTCAGGGACTCTTTTTATTAGAGTGTTTGACGCCAACGGAATTAATATACCACAAGCCAATGTTCGCATAGAAAATACCAGCGTTACGCCCAACATACTTATTAATGCACAAACCGACAATGAAGGGCTTTTGCAACTTTTTAGTCTACCTGTTTCATTTAATAAATATCATATTGAAGTGACGAAACAAGGATTTTCTACTGATTATACATTACCCTCTATTCCTCCCGCTAATCCAAATCCAACAAAACCAGATGTTAGCATATTAGAAAATCAAATTACCAGCGTTAGTTTTTCAATTGATAAATTAAGCAGTCTAAATGTTTATAGCGTTGATGAAAATTGTCAATCAATTGGAAATGCCAATTTTAATTGGCAAGGATCAAAATTGATTGGTTCCGATCCAAATGTTTATAAATATTCTCAAAATCAAATCACTGATTCTACTGGAAAATTTATTTTTAATAATAATTTAGAATGGGATACTTATAATGCTAGTCTTATTTTATCAACAGCAAATAATTACAATTTAGCAGGAACTAATCCACTTCAACCATTTACAATTCAACCCGATACAGCTCAAAATTTTTATCTAATTTTAAAACCAAAAACAGAAAATAATCTTTTAGTTATTGTTAAAGATGCTGGGTCCGAACAACCTTTATCTGGAGCGCAGGTTCGTCTTTATAAAACTGGATATGACGAAACAAAAATTACTGGTTATGGGGTTTTGCGACAAACAAATTGGCAAGGAGGTGATGGTCAAATAAATTTTTTAGATCAAACAAAATATTTTTCAGATGATGGAAATATAGATGTAACCAGTTCACCTGGAAATGTTTTTTTAATTTCTGTTGGAGAACCAACAGATCATTTTAAAGAAGAGTTTGAAAATACTATTTATAAAGATACAAGCCAAACCACGGCGGAATGGGATATCCAAAACCATACAGTAAAATTAAAATATGAAAATGGGCAATACCATTCATCTGATATTGCTCAGTCTTCAAAAATAAATACTTCAAATAGAACGATTGATAGAGCAACAATTACAATTCAAAAAAAATTAAATGGACAATCTATTGATTTATTTCTTTCTTCTGATGGTGGAGCGCATTTTGAATCTGTGTCCCCTGGGCAATCAGTAGATTTTACTTATCCAGGATATGATCTTCGTTGGAAGGCAATTTTGAGAACAGACGACACACAAAAAACACCTGAAATTGAAAAAATTATGTTGAATTGGAGATATTCTGGAACATATCCAATGTCTGGAGAATTAGTTTCTTCTGTTTTTGATGCCAACAATTTAATAGTGGATTATGGAAATATCATTTGGCAACCAGAAACACAAACTTCAAATTGTGGAACCAATTGTTTAAAATTTCAAATTGCTACCAGCTCTAATCCCTCTCCCCCTAGTTGGGAATTTAAAGGACCAGACGGAACAACAAATACATATTATACAAATAGCAATACGGCAATTAATGCTGCGCATGATAATCAACGATATATTAAATACAAAGCTTTTCTTTCTACTCAAGACGCGAATTATTCTCCTATTTTTTCTGATATTTTTATTAGTTTCGTTACTACCTGTAGCGCTCCTGGTCAAGTCTTTTTTGCTCCATTAGAAAAAGATATTTACACAATGGAAATCAATATGCCGGGATATCAATCTGCTAATAATAATATTGATATTTCCAAAACAAATAAAATAGAGATGCCATTGTCAAAAAATGAATAAATTTTTTATGTTTAAAAAATTACAAAACTACAAGCTACAAGCTAAAAATGGTCTTACTATTATTGAGGTTAGTGTTGCTGTTGGAATTTTTGCTATTATTATAGTAGTTTTAATGGATTTTGTTATTCAAAATTATAAATCTTGGAATGAAATTATGAGAATAGTAGAAGCACAAAGGAACGGGCAAAAAGCGATTCAGGTAATGATTAAAGAATTAAGAAATATAGCCGAAATGTCTGAGACCGGAACTTTTCCCTTAGAAAGCGCGCAAAATCAATCTATTATTTTTTATAGCGATATTGATTCAGATTCTCAAATAGAAAAGGTTAGATATTTTATACAAGATAATAAATTTAAAAAAGGTGTAATTCCGCCCACAGGCGATCCGATAGAATACAAAACAGCCAATGAAACAATTAGCGATATTGCTGAATATATTGCCAATGGAAATGACTCGGTATTTTATTATTATGATAAAAATTATATTGGGACTGGCGAACCACTTGCAAATCCAGTAGATATTACAAAGGCAAAATTAATTAAAATTTTTTTAAGGGTCAATGTTGATCCTAATAAACCGCCGTCTGATTTTATTTTAGAATCTCAAGTAAATTTAAGAAATTTAAAAGAAAATTATTAATTTAAATTGAATTTCTAAAATTAGTTTTTATTCTCTTTAATTTATGAAAAATAAAAAAGGCACTAGCCTTATTATAATCATTGTTTTTGTTGCTATTTTAGCGACCTTTGGAATGTGCGCCTTACAATGGGGAGCATTACAAATTAAATCAACCAAACAAATTCAAGAAAAAGAATTAATTTTTCAAATTGCTGAAGCTGGAATTGAATATTATCGTTGGCATTTGGCTCATGATAGCGATGATTATCAAGATGGCACAAAAATGCCTGGTCCATATGTTCATGATTATAAAGACATAAGCGGAAACATCCTTGGCCAATTTTCTTTAGAAATAGATCCTCCTCCGTCTGGCTCCGCAATCGTTACTATCAAATCTACCGGGCGTTTAAATTCAAATCCAAATTTTAAAAGAAAAATTATTTCTCGTGTAGGCATTCCTTCTTATTCAGAGTATAGTTTTTTAATTAATACTAACGCATGGTTTGGAGATACAGAACATGTCAATGGAAAATTACATTCAAATGGCGGAGTTAGACTTGATGGAACATGCAATTCTGTTATTAATTCGGCTAAAGAAACTTATACTTGCACTCCTGCTCATGGATGCAACAACGAGAAAAAACCTGGGGTTTGGGGAACAGGCGGACCTCAAACTTTCTGGAAATTCCCCGTTCCAGCAATTGATTTTAATATCATTACAGCCGACTTAGCAAAAATTAGAACTGACGCGCAGGATCAAGGTGTTTATCTCTCTTCTTCTGGTTATTACGGATACCATTTTGTCTTTAAATCTGATAGCACCTTTGACGTTTATAGAGTAACAAGTCTTACTTCACCATATTATCGCGAAAATACTGATTCGGAATGGTTCTGGGGTTCTATTGATATTAGAACGCAAACCTTTCTTAAAAATTATCCGATACCATCAAATGGTTTAATTTTTGTAGAAGATACAACATGGGTGGAAGGCATTATTAATGGTAGAATTACCTTGGGAGTAGGATCTTTTCCTGAAAATTCAGCAACCTATAAATCCGCTATTATTAATGGGAATTTGCTTTACAATGAAAAAGATGGATCGGATACAATAGGAATTATTGCTCAAAATGATATTGCAATTCCTAAATTTGCTCCAAATATCTTGGAAATTGATGGGGTGTTGCTAGCACAATATGGCGCAGTACAAAGTTATTATTACTATCCAGCATATTCAAGCGTTAAGGATCAAATCACTACTTTTGGAAGCGTAATCTCTAATAAAATATGGACTTGGTCTTGGACAAACGGAGAACAAACAATTTCCGGTTATGTGAATACATACACCACCTATGATTCAAATTTAATCTATGCTCCTCCGCCACATTTTCCGAAAAAAGAAGAATTTGAGGTTTTGTCGTGGAATGAAGAATAAAAAAATAGGCAAAATTTGCCTAATACTGTTCGGAATTTTAAAATTTACTTTTATTCTAAATAATAAATAAGTTTTTTTGTTTTTGATTTTGGGCAGATGAGTAAGTGATGAATACCCAAAATCCAAAACGTTTTAAATTTATAATTCCGTAAGGGCGACCGTTGCGGTCGCCCTGGGCGCGGGCAAGCCGCGCCCCTACAACAACAA
>JBBTVT010000096.1:0-14345 GCA_038078655.1 Patescibacteria group bacterium | reverse complement strand
TAAAAAAGTAATTCAATTCCTATCACTTTTTAAGTGTCAAATTAAATTTTAAAAAACAATCAACAATGATTGTTTTTTGTTTTTAAAATATAAGCGTTGCCCGCGTACTCATCTTGTACAAAAAAATTTGACTTTTAAGAATAAATGGATTATAATAATATTGGTTATTCAGACAATGTGTTTCATTAATGTTTAAAAATTGAATCATTAAAAATTTATTTTTATTTTGTTTATTTTATATTTTTTATTTATTACTAAAACAGTAATAATATGGGAGAAAATATGACAGTAAAAATGAAAGGAGAAACAAAAGAAATTGAGATTAATCCAGATATTGATGAGATTAATCCAGATATTGATGAGATTAATCCAGATATTGAAAAGATAAAAACTGCTTGTAGAGCAGCAATAGAAAAGTATCTTTCTAATATCAAAAAACATAGCAGTGAGATTCCTTTTAATGATGAAGAGATAGAAACTGCTTGCAAGGAAGCAATAGAAAACCATTTTTCCTAAACAATATATAAAAAAACGACAAAGAAATAATCGCTTATGCCGAAAAGTATAAAATTGATTTAAATTTTGAAAAAATAAAAACTGCTTGCTTTGGAATAGTGGAATTGTATATTCTTAGGAAAAATAAGAAGGGCGCTTTTAAAATAATCGCTTTTGCCGAGAAAAACTTTGGAATTAAGATTAATCTGATTATGGAACAATAGACTCGTCTCCTAATAATTTTAAACTTCTTTTAAAAGTATTTTCTGTAAAAAAAGAGTATAAACAATAAAAGAGCGTTTGGAAATCGTATGTTTAAATTATTGTGATTTTTTAAAAAAATAAATTAATTTTTTATTTATTACTAAAACAGTAATAATATGGGAGAAAATATGACAGTAAAAATGGAAGGAGAAATAATAAATCCACAAGAACAACCTGTTGCAACAAAAGATGCTGAAAAAGAAGAAGAAATAAAAAAAATAAAAGAAATAGAAGAAATTGAAGTTTTTTTTGATACCAAGGAGACAAAAACTGCTTTACTGAAAACAGTAAAAATATATATTTATGAAGGGAACATAAAAGGCGTCGAAATAAAAATCGCTCTTGCTAAAAAGCATGAAATTGATTTAGATTTTAAAGAAATAGAAACTGCTTGCCAAGAAAAAATGGAAAGGTGTATTCCTTTAGAAAATATAGGAGGCATCAACATAGAAGTCGCCAAAGAAATAATCGCTTTTGCTAGAGAGCATGGAATTGATTTAAATTTTGAAAAAATAAAAACTGCTTGCCAAAAAATAGTGGAAAAGTGTATTTTTATCGGATATGTAGAAGCAGCCAAAGAAATAATCGCTTTTGCCGAAGAATGTGATGAAATTAATTTGGATATTAAAAAGATAGAAAAGGCTTGCCAGAAAGCAGTGGAAAAGTGTATTTTTATCGGATATGTAGAAACAGCCAAAGAAATAATCGCTTTTGCTAAAGATTATAACAAAGAGATTTCTTTTAATACTGAGGAAATAAAAACTGCTTGCCAAAAAATAGTGGAAATGTGTATTCCTTATGGAAACTTTAAAGTCGCCAAAGAAATAATCGCTTTTGCTAGAGAGTATGGAATTGATTTAAATTTTGAAGAAATAGAAACTGCTTGCCAGAAAGCAGTGAAAGAGTGTATCCCTCTTGGATATATAGAAATAGGCAAAAAAATTATCGCTTTTGCCGAAGAAGAATGTAATTTTAAAATTAATTTAACTATTGAAGAAAAGACACTGCTTGCGGGGAAGCAATAGAAAACCATTTTTCCTAAACAATATATAAAAAACGACAAAGAAATAATCGCTTTTACCGAAGAATACTGTGATTTTAAGATTAAACTGGTTCGTAAATAAAATATAATTAAAGTGTTACCTATATCTCATCTTTTACAAAAAACAATCAATAATGATTGTTTTTTGTTTTTAAAATTATTTATGTTATAATGTAATTGTAAATTTTCAGTTTTTTAAATTTTTCTTAAAATTTTATTATTCTATCATTATGGCTAAAGAATTTAATATTCAAGTTCCAGACGGACATTATACAAAAAAATATGATGATATAATGAGATTTATTTCTTATTTTTATCAAATTGATTTAATTAAAAAATTAAAACCAAATAATATTCTTGAAATAGGAATTGGAAATAAAATTGTCGCAAACTATCTTAAGCAAAGCGGAATTAAAATTGACACTTGTGATTTTGATGAAAATCTTAAACCTGATTATATTGCTGACATTAGAGATTTACCATTTAAAAATAAATCTTATGATGTTATAATGGCATGTGAAGTTCTTGAGCACATTCCATGGAAAGATGTAGATAAAGCATTAAATGAACTTCATAGAATTTCAAAAAAATATGTTTTTATCTCAATCCCCTATTCTTCAGCAGCATTTGAATTACTTTTTAAATTTCCATTAATTAATAGACTTTTCAAAAAACCTTTCTTAAATTTATTTTTCAGAATACCGCATTTTTTTAAAAAAATTGAATTTTCTGGTGAACATTATTGGGAAATGGGAAGAAAAAATTATTCAATAAAAAAAATAAGAATGACCTTTAAAAAATATTTTAAAATACAAAAAGAAATTAGACCAATTTTAAATCATTATCATTATTTTTTTATTCTTGAACCAAAATAATCTATGTATCAAATTAAACTTGAACAATTTGAAGGACCACTAGATTTACTTTTACAACTTATTGAACGACAAAAATTTGACATTACTCAAATTTCTTTGTCTCAAGTAGCAGATCAATTTATTAAATATTTAAATCAAACTAAAAATTTATCTTTAGACGAATTAGCTGATTTTTTAGTAATAGCTGCTAAGCTATTACTAATCAAATCAAAAACACTATTGCCCTTATTAAATTTAGAAGAGGAAGAAACTCAAAAATTAGAAGAACAATTAAAAATTTACAAAGAATATTTTGATGCCTCAAAAAAAATAAATGAAATAATATTGAAAAAAAATTTTACCTTTACTAAAGAAAAATCATTGAAAAATATTCTTCCAATATTTAATCCACCTAAAAAAATAGATAAGAATACTTTAGCAAAAACTTTTTCAGAAATTTTAAAAAATATAGAAATTACTTTTAATTTATTGCCAAATGAAAAAAAAATAATAAAAAAAATTTTTTCCTTGCAAGAAAAAATTGAACATATTAAAAATTTAATTTTTCAAAAAAGTAAATTAAGCTTTAATCATTTTATAAATTCTTCTAAGTCAAAAGTTGAGATTATCGTTAACTTTCTTGCTTTATTGGAATTAATTAAACAAAAACATATCTTTGTTATTCAAGAAGAAAATTTTAGAGAAATTATTATCAGTAAAAATAATTTTTAATTTTCACTAAGATCCAAGCTCATCTTGTACACTGGATGCGATGTCTATATATATCTCATCTTATACAAGCAAAATTTTTTTAGAAATTTTATGTATTTTACCTTTATCAAGGAAAAAACATCGTGGGTTAAATTCTAATAAAAATATGCAATTATTTTCTAAAATTTCTCAAAAACTATTTAATATAAAAACTAAAAAATTATTTTTTATATTAATTGGATTAATTGTTTTAAATACATTATTCATTATTAGTTATTATTTTTTTGTACAAAAAAAAGAAAGACTTTGGATAGCACAGGGGAATGGCACATTTCAATCGTGTAGCACAGATGGAAATTGTATTAATTATGGTAGTAAAAAATATCCAATTACATCAATGGCGGTTTATAATAATAAATTATGGATAGGATTATTTGACGGTTCTATTCAATCATGTGATGCCAATGGTAATTGTATTGATTATGGAAATAAAGGAGGTTATATTCATTCAATGGCGGTTTATAATAATAAATTATGGATAGGAAGTGATATTCTTCAATCGTGTGATGTTAATGGAAGTTGTATAAGTCATGGTCACAAAAAATATAACATTGTATCGATGGCAATTTATAATAATAAACTTTTTATAGGAGAAGATGAACAAGGACCAGCAGGAATGCAAAGTAATGCGCTTCAACTGTGCGACATTAATGGAAATTGTATTGATTATGGCAATTTTGATAGTAATTTAGGTGGCATTATATCAATGGTAGTTTTTGATAATAAACTTTGGATAGCACAATCTGATTGCACTCTTCATTCATGCGATGCTAATGGTAATTGCATTAATCATGGTAGAAAATGTAATTCTATTTATTCAATGGCAGTTTATGATAATAAACTTTGGACAGGAGGAAATTTTGTTTTTCAGTCATGCAATAAAAATAGTAATTGTACTAAATATAACTACAAAGGAAATTGTATTAATTCTGACAGAACAACACTAAAAGATAATCAAATTATTCATTCAATGGCGGTTTATAATAATAAATTATGGATAGGATTGTTTGGCGGTTCTCTTCAATCATGTGATGCTAATGGAAATTGCATTGATCATGGAAATAAAGGAAATACTATTGATTTAATGGCTGTTTGGTAAATTGCTTAAAGTTATATAAATAAAATATTTCAAATTTAATTTAAAATATTTATAAAAAAACTAAATCTAATTTTAATAATTACGATTACAACAATTTTGAAAAAAGATTAAAATCTTTAAATTACAAAACTCCTAGACAATATTTAAAAAAAATTAAAAGATTTGAATATAAAATTAATTGAAATTTAAAATTAAATTATCATATAACATAGTGTTACCAAACAAATACACTGCAAAAGATGAGATACGTAAATAACACTCATATACTTTGATTCAAGAAGAAAATTTTAGAGAAATTATTATCAGTAAAAACGATTCTTAATTTTCACTAAGATCCAATAATACACTTATCTTGTGTATGACTGCAAAAGATGAAATACATATGTAACGCTCATATTTTACCAAAAATTCAAAATTAGATAAAATACTAATTTTTATTTATTTCCAGCCTATGTATTATTTATGTATTTATCTTATACAAGAAAAAATGAAAATTATGAAAATCACTTACTTAGGACATAAAGGAATATTTAGCCATAATTTAGGAACAAATAATAAAAGGAGGATCTGTATATGAAAAAGAAAATTTTAGTACTCGACGCCTTTACAAACGGGCACGAGGCAACACTATCGTTTATTCAAAGACAAGGCTGGACGGAAACGGAATGTGAGATCGTCTTTTGCGGCACTCACCTCAACATTCTTAAGCGTCTGACCGAGGGGTCAGCCTATGCGGTCGTTCCTATTCGAAACTCAATCGCTGGCGAAGTCACGGAAGTAACCGAGCACCTCGCTGAGTTTCGGGAAACCGGATATGACCTACAAGAGCGAGACCAGCTCGACCTTCAGATCAGTCACTGCCTCTTGACACCTCAACGCGTTAGCAGAGCTGAAGAGCTCGAAAGTGTCATGTCGCACGAAAAAGCTATCCAGCAGTGCGGTAAATACCTCAACTCGATCGGGATTACTCCAAACAGACGCAGCAGGCACGACTCCACCGGCAACGCAGCAAAAGCTGTTGCGAGGCTCGGACCTGACGCGAAAATTGGGGCCATTGCTCCCAAGGCAGCAGCCAAAGAATACGGATTGAAGATTTTAGCTGAGGGCATTCAAAATGTCCCGGACAACAAAACAACATTCGTACTTCTTCAAAACAAAGCGATGATCAAGCAGGTCGTCGTTGGTATCATCGGTGTCAATGGTCGTTTCGGTCAGCTCCTCAAAGGATTCTTTGAACAGCTTGGATGTTTGGTCATTGGTTCCGACAAGAAAAAATCCACCGGACTATCTAACACTCAAGTTGTTGAGCAATCCGAAGTGGTAATTTTCTCTGTCCCCATTAAAGATACACCAGCGATAATTCGTTCGGTGTTGTCTGAAGTCCGAGAAAGTCAGCTCTTAATGGACATCACATCCGTTAAACAGCCAGCGGTCGAAGCAATGCTCGAAAGCAAAGCTCAAGTCGTAGGACTCCATCCGATGTTCCGACCCGAAGTTCCGTTCGATGGACAAACTGTAGTAGCGTGCCCAGCCCGTCTAACAGCTCCAAATTGGAAAACATGGGTCGTTAACATGCTAGCGGCCACACGAGCACAGATCAAGTGGAGCACGCCTGCCGAACACGACGGATATATGACAATTGTTCAAGTGATTCCTCATTTAAGTAACCTTACGAGTGCCTTACTCATCACAGAAGCCGAGGTGTCAGTAAGCGAAAGCCTCTCATTTACGAGTCCTTTCTATCGAGTAATGTTCTCACTCATGGGACGGCTTGTGAGCCAGAGTCCTGACCTCTACATGTCAATCGTGATGGAAAATCCAGAAACACTAACCATGCTTGAGCGACGAATTGCAATCGAGCAACGCTTGATGCAAATGATTCGTGAAAAAGATCAAGCAGCATTCAAAGAGTTGTTTGTGCAAGCTAATAATCATTTCGGTCCGAATATTACCAAAGAAGCCAATGAGCTATTCATGAGAATTCTCGGAGTACTAAGCACACTCTACGGCAAAAATTCGGTAATACTGGAATTCAGCAAGGAACAAAGCCGGCCAGGACTCTTGGAACAAATATTAAGAGTCTTCAGCCAGCGTCAGATTAATCTGACGGGAATTAACTCTGTAGAGTTTAAACAACACATACAATTTACGATCAGCTTTGAACAGTCTCCGGCATCTGATAATATCCGGAAAGCGCTTGAGGAAATCGAGAGTTGGCCTAACTCTAAAGTGAAAATTATTAATTAATTCCAGGATTCGGTGCTCAAAGTGTCGTGGCTATATGATAATGTCCTAGTTGAGCAAAATAGAAATGTCCTATCTGTTAACTTTTGTGTATAATGTTTAGATTAAATTTTATTTATTAATCTAAACAAATTTATGACACAAAAACTAATTTGAAAGTTTTGGAAATTGAACTTCTTAAATATGGCAAATACCACGAATAGATCATAATAATGGGACAGAATTTAATAAATATTTAACAAGGTTGTCAAAAATTAAAAATTGAGCAATACTATTCCAGAGTAAAAACACCAAAAGACAATGCGAATTGTGAAAGATTTAATCAAACATTGCAAACCGAATTCATTGATTTAGGAAATTTTGATTCTGAAACAACAATATTTAATGAAAATTAACCAAATGGTTGATTGAATATGTACTCCTTGGATTCAAATTCTTCTAAGTCAAAAGTTGAGATTATCGTTAACTTTCTTGCTTTATTGGAATTAATTAAACAAAAACATATCTTTGTTATTCAAGAAGAAAATTTTAGAGAAATTATTATCAGTAAAAATAATTTTTAATTTTAATAAATCCATCTTAAACAAAAATTTATTTTTAAAAAAGTTTAAATTTATTTTATGTCTTTTAATTTTAGAACAAAAGAAATAGAAAATAAAAATCAAAAAAAAATCGAAAACAGTTTAGACGAAATTTACAATACAAAAGAAAAAAATAATGAATTTGATTTTTCTCATTTAGAACACAAAGAAAAAAATAGAACCATTCAAATTTTAATGGGAATATTATTTTTTTTATTTATTATATTTGGAACATCATTAATTGGTTTTTTAATTTTTAACAAGGAGACAAAATTTTCAAATGAAAAAATTATTTTTCAAATTGAAGGACCAACAAAAATATCATCTGGAAGTGAAATTACTTATCAAATAAATTTAAATAATCAAGAAACAATAGATTTAACTGACTTATCTGTCGAGGTTAAATTTCCTTCAGATTTTCAATTAAAATTTTCTTCTTTAAAGGCAACAGAAAATCCAAATATTTGGAAAATAAAAAAAATTAAAGCGGGAGAAACCAAACAAATTAAAATTCTTGGACAATTTATAGGAGAGATAGGAACATCTCGAACAATTAACGCAATTCTAAATTATCGGCCAATAAATTTTGCTTCTTCTATTTTTGAAAAAAAGAACTCAATTACAACAACTCTGAATAAAACAAGCATTGACTTAAATATTAACGCGCCAGAAAAAAATTTAGTTGATGGATTAATTAATTACGAAATCAAATATAAAAATAACACCCTTCTCCCAATAGATGCTATAAAAATGATTATTAAATACCCAGAAGGGTTTGAATTAATTGAATCTGATCCGGAAATTTTACAAAACGATGATAATGTTTGGTTTTTTAGCAATCTTCAACCTGGCGAAGAAAAAATATTAAAAATTAATGGAAAAATTAAAGGAATTTCTGGAGACATCAAAGAATTAAAAGTAAGCCTAGGAATTATTGATCAAAACAATAAATTTTATTTACAGACAGAAAAAACTAGCATTGTATCTTTAATTTCTTCTAATTTGCTTATAGATTTAAAAATAAATTCCCAAACATCCGCGAATCAATCGGCCAATTTAGGAGATATTTTGGAATACGAAATTTTTTACAAAAACAACGGGAAAGAAGAAATAAAAAATTTAATTTTTGAAATTAAATTAGCCAGCCCAAATTTACAATGGCAAAAAATAGAAACAAAAATATTGCCTCGCGAACTAGAATTACTTAGTCGAAATCCTTCTGCTTTTTATAATTTTCAAAATTTAATGGATGACACGGCATTTTTAACATGGTCTGGCGATCAAGTTCCTCAACTTTTTTCTTTGAAGCCCGGCGACGAAGGCAGTATCCCATTTAAAATTACTATTCAAAATAAAATTTTTTCCAATGAAAACGAAATTTTGAATAATAAAAATCTCCCAAAAGATTTTTATTTAGAAAGTATTGTCAAAACAAAAGCTAAAATAGCTCAATTAGAAAAAAGTAATTTTGAAATAAATAGTCAAAAAATTATAACAAAAATCAAAACACAAACTGAATTAAAAATTGAAACAATTCCTATAAACCAAGAATTATGGCCACCCAAAATAGATAGAGAAAGTGAATACCAGGTTACATGGAAATTAAATAATGCGATGAACAATTTAAAAAATATTAAAATATCTACTTTTTTACCTGAAAATGTAATATGGAAAGAAGAAAGTAAAGTCACGACCGGAGAAATAAAATATAATCCAGAAACACGCGAAGTTGATTGGGAAATTAATTGGCTACCAACCTATGTAGGAGAACCATTCTCTACAACCAAGATTGAAGCGAATTTCAAATTAGATATAAAACCAGAATGGTTAAATGAATCTATTGTTTTATTAAAACAAACATTTTTAAAGGCAGATGATGATTATACTCAAGATTCTATTTCAATATCATATGACCAAATTTCAATTAATTAAAAAATCAAAGAAATCACAGGCTCGATTAAGTTTGTTAAAAACTTCTCATGGAAACATTCATGGGCCTTTTTTTATGCCTATTGCTACAAGAGGAGCAATAAAAAATTTAACTCCTGACGAAACAAAATTTTTAAAAAATCAAATTATTCTTTCAAACACTTATCATTTAATGCTACGACCAGGAATGAAGGTGATTAAAAAAGCTAATGGATTGCATAAATTTATGAATTGGAATGGTCCAATTTTAACAGACTCTGGAGGATATCAAGCATATTCATTAGGAGAACGATCAAAAACAAAAAATATGGTGAAATTTCAAGAAAAAGAAATAGAATTTTATTCCGAGATTGATGGTAAAAAAATTTTTCTTTCACCAGAAAAAGCAGTAGAAATTCAAATGATTTTAGGATCTGACATTATTATGGTTTTAGATCAATGCATCGCTCTGCCAAGCGATTACAAAAAAACAAAACAAGCAATGGAGCTAACAACAAGATGGGCAAAACGTTCATACGAATATTTTCAAATGAACATTAAAGATAAAAAACAAATGCTATTCGGCATTGTTCAAGGCGGAACATATAAAAAATTACGCTTGCAAAGCGCAAAAGATTTAATGAAAATTCCATTCAACGGATATGCAATCGGCGGGGTAGCAGTCGGCGAACCAAGAAAAAAAATGTTTGAAGTTTTAGACTGCGTAACCCCGATACTACCCGAAAATAAACCTCGCTATTTGATGGGTGTAGGAAAACCAGAAGAAATTGTTGAAGCAGTAAAAAGAGGAATTGATATGTTTGATTGCGTTATTCCAACACGAAATGCGCGACATGGAACAATATATAAATTTAAAAATTCTCAATCAAAAACTAACGCAACTTTAACAAAAAAATATAAAATTAAAGATGAAAGTTTTTATGACCTAATACGAATTACCAATGCTCAATTTGAATATAATTTTCAACCAATTGACTCAAATTGTTCTTGTTATACTTGTAAAAATTATTCCCTTGCTTATTTAAGACATCTCTTTATAACCAACGAATCTTTGGGATTTCGTTTGGCAACAATTCATAATTTAGCCTTTTATTTAAATTTAATGGAAAAAATTAGAGAAGGAATTAAAAATGGAAAAATATAATTTTATTTGACTTATTCGCTAAAATTATATATATTTTGATTAATAAATTTACATAAAATTATATTTTTATTTTATTTTTTTATGAAAACTATAATTATTTCTCTTGGTGGATCGCTAATTATTCCAAATGAAATTGATTTTATTTTTCTGAAAAAATTTAAAAATTTAATTTTAAAATACCTAAAAAAAGAAATGCGATTTTTTATTGTTTCCGGAGGAGGAAAAACTGCGAGAAATTATCAAACCGCAGCTTCAAAAATTACCAAAATTACCAAAGAAGATCTTGACTGGATAGGTATTCATTCAACAAGAATTAATGCGCATCTTTTAAGAACAATTTTTAGAAATTGGTCATACCCTAAAATTATTACAAATCCACAAAAAGCAAGAAAAGAAATTAAAGAAAAAGTTATTATTGCTGGTGGTTGGAAACCTGGATGGTCAACAGATTTTGTAGCAACAAAATTAGCTCAAATTTACAAAGCAAATACTGTTTTAAATTTAAGCAATATTTCTTTCGTTTTTAACAAGGATCCCAAAAAATACAAAGACGCTAAACCGTTAGAAAAAATTAATTGGGCTACTTTTAGAAAAATTGTTGGAAATAAATGGAACCCAGGAGCAAATTTACCTTTTGACCCAATAGCCTCAAAATTAGCAGAAAAACTTCAATTAAAAGTAATTGTTTTAAAAGGAACTGAACTTCAAAATGTAAATAATTTTTTAGCAGGAAAAAAATTCAAAGGAACAACGATAGAATGAATTAAACTAAATTATTAAATTTATAAATTTACATATGATAGAAACAAAACGTCATAGTTTGGCACATATAATGGCTACAGCTATTAAATATATATATCCTAATGTTAAATTTGGCATTGGTCCAGCAATTGAAAATGGATTTTATTATGATTTTGATTTATCGGATTGTGAAAAAAAAAGTTTTGATCCACAAGATTTATTAAAAATTGAAAAACAAATAAGAAAAATTATTCAACAAAATTTAAAATTTGAAAAAAAAGAAATTACAATGCAAGAAGCAAAAAAAATCTTTATTGATCAACCATACAAATTAGAATTATTGGAAAATTGCGAATTGCAAATTACAAGTTATCAACTGGGTGATTTTGTCGATTTATGCAAGGGCCCGCATATCAATTCAACAAAAGAAATTGATCTTGAAGCTTTTAAATTGACAAAAATTGCTGGCGCCTATTGGCATGGCGATGAAAAAAACAAAATGTTACAAAGAATTTATGGGGTAGCATTTGAAACTAAAAATGAATTAGATGATTATTTAAAAATAATGGAAGAGGCAGAGAAAAGAGATCATCGAAAATTGGGCAAAGAATTAGATTTATTTCATATTGATAAAACAGTTGGTTTAGGTTTACCGCTTTGGCATCCAAAAGGCGCAAAACTCTGGAGAATAATTGAAGATTTTTGGTATGACGCTCACGAAAAAGCTGGATATGATTTAGTTCGCACACCACATATTGGTCATAGAAATCTTTGGGAAACTTCTGGTCATTGGGGTTTTTATAGCAATAGTATGTATCCTCCATTAGAAGCAGGACAAACATTGGAAGAAAAAAAACAAGGCAAAAAAACTACTACTTCGGAAGAATATCTTTTAAAGCCAATGAATTGTCCATTTCATATCCAAATTTTTAAAAATGATATTCATTCTTATCGGGAATTACCGTTTCGTTGGGCTGAGTGTGGAACAGTTTATCGTTTTGAAAAAAAAGGCGAACTTTCTGGCCTTACTCGCGTACGCGGATTTACTCAAGATGACGCTCACATCATTTGTTCAAAAAATCAAGTTGAAGAAGAGCTTAAAAAAGTAATTGATTTTATTCTATTTATTTACAAATCATTTGGTTTTGGAATAAATTCTGTTGATGTTTTTCTTTCTTTGCGCGATCCAAAAAATAAAAACAAATATGCCGGTTCAAATGAAGGATGGGAATTTACTGAAAATATTTTACGAAAAATTGCCAAAGAAAAAAAACTCAATTTCAAAGAAGAAATTGGAGAGGCAGCTTTTTATGGACCAAAATTAGATTTTAAACTTAAAGATTCGCTTAATAGATTATGGCAATGCTCTACCTTGCAATTTGATTTTAATCTTCCAGAAAAATTTGATATGTCTTTCGTGAATTCTGAAAATAAAAATGAACAGCCATATATGCTACATCGCGCACTATTTGGTAGTTTTGAAAGATTTATTGGTTTATTAATTGAACATTATGCTGGAGCATTTCCGTTATGGCTCGCGCCCATTCAAGTAAAAATTCTTTCTGTAGCTAAAACACATATTGATTATTGCGAAAAATTAATAGATGAATTTAAAAAAGCAAATATTCGTATAGAAATTAATGACGCGGATGAAACAGTTGGAAATAAAATTCGCAAAGCTGTAAATGAAAAAATTCCATACATATTAGTTGTTGGCGACAAAGAAATTGAAGGAGAAAATTTAAACATTAGAGTTCGCGGACAAAAAGAAACAATAGAAATGACGAAAGAACAATTTTTTGAAAAAATAAAAAAAGAAATAAAAACAAAAGGAATGTAATTCCTTTTGTTTTTTAATAAACAAAAAAGCCTTTAATTTTTATTTAAGGCTTTTTTTGTTTAAATTGTTTTTTTATTTTAATTCTGCTTTGCCACCAGCTTCTTCTATTTTTTTCTTAATTTGCTCTGCTTCTTCTTTTGAAACATTTTCTTTTACTGTCTTAGGGGCTGAGTCTACTAAATCCTTACATTCTTTTAATCCCATTTGAGTAATTTCTCTGATAGTCTTAATCATTCCTATTTTATTATCCCCTGCCAAAACTAATTCTATATTAAAACTAGTTTTTTCTTCAACCTTTTCTCCTTCAGCTACTTCTGGAGCAGCAGCCATCATAGCTACTGGCGCTGCAGCAGCAGAAACTCCAAACTTTTTTTCTAAAACCTTCACTAATTCCGCTAAATCTAAAACAGATAATTTTTCTATCTGTTCTACTAAATCCTTAAATTTAGCTGGAACCTCAACTTGCATTTCTTCTTTTTGTTCTTCTGACATAAATATTTCCCATCCTAATCCACATGTTAATATAATTGCGGATTATTAAAATAAATAAAAATAAAATTAATAATTTGTTTATTTTTTTTCTTTAATCGCTTGTAAAACTCCAACAAAATTTCGCAAATTACCCGCCAAAACATTAACAAATCCAAAAATTGGCGCGTTAATTCCCCCAACAACCTTGGCTATCAATTCTAACTTGGATGGTAAAGTAGCCATTCTTAAAACGTCATCTGCATTAATAAAACTTTTCTCTAAAATTCCTCCCTTTATTTTTAAAATTTTATGATCTTTTTGAAAGTTTTTTAAAATTTTTGCTGCAACAATCTCATCTTCATAACTAAAAATTACACCTAACTCCCCTTCTAAATCTTTTAGAGAAATATCGCCTAGATTATTTTTTTCTAAACACAATTTAAATAATTTCTTTTTAACTACTAAAAAATCAATGTTTTGTTTTTTGCAAAGTTTTCGTAATAATTGAAGTTCATTAACTTTTAATCCACAATAATTTATAAAAATTATTGATTTCATTTTAGAAAGTTTATCAGACGCCTGTTCAATTATTCCTTGTTTCTGTTTGATTGTTTTTGCCATAAAAATTTTTTTAATTTAATTAAAAAAGTCTACCTTCGTAGACAATTAAAATAAACCAACTTGGTTTAATTCAACCTCAATAGGATTTATTCTCTTTTTTTGAGATACCTATTTTCTACGGTTATACACAATATACCACTTATAAAAAATAAGTCAATTTTTTTCCATAAGTAGACAGTAGAATACATTTTACCCTATAGTGGTCCCATAAAACTAGACAGATATTTTTCCAAAATGAGATGCAAATGG
>JBBTVT010000095.1:0-20222 GCA_038078655.1 Patescibacteria group bacterium | reverse complement strand
CACGAGAAAGCCACAGAAAAAGTTAGCACGGAATATCACAAATACAAAGCAAAAACTCTTTCACTCGTAGAGAAAACATATCTGGAAAGCATTAAAGCGATTGAGAAAAAAGTGACGAATATTAAAGGTAATAAATAAAATATGCCGAACAAACAATCAAAAATTGAAAAACTGATCGCAGAACTCTGCCCGAATGGGGTGGAGTTTAAGGAGTTGGGTGAACTTGGTGATTTTTATGGAGGACTTACTGGAAAAAGTAAAGAGGATTTTAGTAATGGCAATGCAAAATTTATTACTTACATGAATATTTTTTCTAATATTGCCGTTGATACTGATGTAAATATTTTTGTAAAAATGGAGCCGAAGGAAAAGCAAAATAAAATCCAATTTGGCGATGTGTTGTTTACAGGCTCATCAGAAACACCGGACGAGTGTGGAATGTCCTCTGTTTTAACAAAGAAAATTAATGAGCCGTTGTATCTAAATAGTTTCTGTTTCGGCTTTCGCCTGAATGATAAAAGTTTGTTGTTGCCCGAGTTTTCTAAATATTTATTTAGAGATGGACAGATGAGGAAACAGATTGCAAAAACTGCCAGTGGAGTAACGAGATTTAATGTCTCAAAAAAGCGCTTTGCAAAAATGACAATCCCTCTCCCACCCCTTGCAATTCAAGAAAAAATTGTTACTATTCTTAATAGTTTTACAGAGCTGGAAGCAAGAAAGAAACAATACGAGCATTATCGCTCTGGATTATTTGTGTTTAATAAAAATGTTAAACATGAAACATTGGGCAATATTATTTTATCACTTAAAACAGGATTAAATCCGCGTAAAAACCTTTGGAAACATTGTTTGCTTCCGTAATTTAGAGAAAGCAACGAACGAATCCATCGCGCTTTTTGGAGATAAAGAAGCTGGTGGTGTCGTACTTCTCAAGTCATACGAGGAATATTATAATGGCTACAAAAACAACAACGAAGAAGTTCGCGGATATGCCAGTTTGGTGGCCGAACTTTTGGAAAAATTCCCGATTGGTGAGCAAATTATTAGCAAACAGAACCAAAAAGATTTTATCAAGCTCTATGGTGGAATTTTGCGAGTGCGAAATATTCTGACAACCTTTGACGAATTTGCCGGTAACGAGATTTTAACCGAGCGTGATGTGCAGGATTATCACAGTATGTACATCGATCTTTATAATGAATTCTGTAAGAACGCCAAGGTTGAACAAGAAAATATCAACGATGATTTGATATTTGAGATGGAATTGATTAAACAAGTGGAAATAAATATTGACTATGTATTGGAACTCATAAAAAGATACCACGGGGATCACAATAAAAATTATGAGATTTTGGTGGATATCAACAAAGCGATAGATTCTAGCGTTGAACTTCGAAACAAAAAAGATCTGATCAATCAGTTTATTACTTCACTTAACATTCATTCAGTAGTTAATGACGATTGGCAAAAATTCGTGAAAAAGAAAAAAATTGAAGAGTTAGAACAAATTATTACCAATGAAAATCTTGATCATGATGCAACATATGCATTTGTAGAAAATGCTTTTTATAATGGAGGTGTAGCAACAACCGGTACGGCAATAACTAAAGTTTTGCCGCCAGTATCTCGTTTTTCTCCGACAGGCGAGCGAACCCAAAAACGTGAAAGTGTTCTCAGTAAATTAATAAGTTTTTTTGAAAAATTTTTTGATATTTCAGGTGGTAAATTTTAACTAAATTAAATAATCAATATGCAAAATATTATATGTCCAAATTGTAAAAAAGTTTTTAAAGTCGATGAGGCTGGTTTTGCTGATATTTTAAAACAAGTTCACAATCATAAATCTGAAGAGGAATTGCGTGAACGATTAAATATTATGGAAAAAGAAAAAGAAAATGCAATCAAACTCGCCGAGGCCAAAATTACAAATACATTGCAAAAAGACCTCGCGAAGAAGGAGACCGAACTAATAGAACTAAAGGCCGACAAAGATCGCGAATTGATTGAACTTGAAGCAAAAAAAGAGGCTGAACTAGCCAAAATAAAATCAAAGTTTAATAATGCCGAGCTTGAAAAAAAACTTGCCGTCGCCGAGGCGGTCAATAAAATAGAGAAAGAGCGTGATGAACTTGCTGGCGAACTAAAAAGTAAAGATACCGAAAAACAATTACTCGAGACATCGCTAAAAGAAAAATATGCAACCGAACTCAAAACAAAGGACGACATCATTAAAATGAAAGATGAGGAAATTGCTCTTCGTAAAGATATGAAGGTCAAACTTTCAACAAAAATGATCGGCGAAACACTTGAACAGCACTGCGAGACTGAGTTTAATAAGCTTCGCGCGACTGGTTTTCAAAATGCTTATTTTGAAAAAGATAATGATGCAAATACTGGCAGTAAGGGCGATTATATTTATCGCGAAAACGATGAAGCTGGTAATGAAATTATTTCTATCATGTTTGAAATGAAAAACGAAGGCGACGAAACGGCCACCAAGAAAAAGAATGAGGACTTTTTGCGAGAACTTGATAAAGATCGCGCTGAAAAGAAGTGTGAATATGCCGTACTAGTGACGCTTTTAGAAGCCGAGAATGAACTATATAACACCGGTATTGTTGATGTTTTTCATAAATATCCCAAAATGTATGTTATCCGTCCGCAATTTTTTATTCCTATAATAACATTACTCCGAAACGCGGCTATGAACTCGCTTAAATACAAAGCTGAACTTGCTTTAGTTAAAAATCAAAATATTGATATTACCAACTTTGAAGATAATATAAATAAATTTAAAGAGGGATTTGCCAAAACTTTTGATCTTGCCAGTCGTAAATTCAAAACCGCTATTGAAGAAATAGATAAAACCATAGATCATCTCCAAAAAACCAAAGAAGCTCTCTTGTCGTCCGAAAATAATCTGCGTATAGCTAATAACAAAACAGAAGATTTGACAATCAAGAGGCTAACGCACGGAAATCCTACTATGTCAGCAAAATTTGCAGAGTTTTCTGATTCAGATAAAAATATAAAATAACTAGTTATGCAAACCGTACATAACTCATCTTGTACAAGAAGTTGCATATTTTTGTTACATTAAAAATTGCTTCGACATTATTAAATTCATTTATTTTATATTTAACCCAAAAAGTTTTCCACAAAAATGTAACCTTAACTCTGCAACAGTATAGGATTATTAGAATTAAACACCAAAAAAAACAGCCTTAAAAAATTAAGGCTGTTTTTTTATTAAAGAATTATTTTTCTACACATATTTCCTCTAAAAAATCAAAAATCTTTCTATTTGTTATCTCAATTTCAAGATGTCTCCTAAATGACTCTGATTGAATTCGTTCTCTAATTTTTTCATCTGTTGGATAAGTTTTTAATAATTCATTTATTTCTCCCATTATTTCTGACTCAACGGCTTGCACCGTTTCATTTTCAGCAATTTCTCTCATAACCAAGATCGCCTTAATTCTTTTTAATGCTCCTAGTAAAAAATCTTTTTCTAATTCCAATTTTGTTTTTTTTATATGACTCAAATAATCATCCATTTTCATCCCCTGCTTCATAATTTCTTCTTCTAATTCTGAAAACATTTTGTTCGTTTCCGATTCAATTAAACTATCTGGAATTTCTTCAAAACTAGATTGATTAATAATTTTCTCTAATATTTCTTCTCGCATTTTTTCTTTTATTTTAAAATTTTCCTCAATTTCTAGATTATTTTTAATTTGCGCTGTTAAATCATTTAAAGATTTGAACTGTCCCAGATTTATTGCAAATTCATCGTTTAACTCTGGCAAATCTAATTGATAGACTTTATTTACTTTAACCTTAAATTTTACTATTTTGTTTGCCAAACTTTTTTTATAATAATTTTCTGGCATTTTTAATTCAAATTCTTTTTCTTCCCCATCTTTCAACCCAATGATTTTTTCACTAAATCCAGCAATAAAATACGGTTCGCCAACAACTAATGAATGATCTCTGATTTGTCCATCCTCAAGCGGAACATTCTCAAAAAACATTTCAATATTAATATTTACCTTATCTTCATTTTGAACTTCTCTGTTAACTAATGTTTCTTTAACCCTTTTCTTTTGCAAATCCTTTAAAGTGTCGTCAACCTGCGTTTGTCTAATTTCTATTTTTGGTTTTTGAATTTTATTTTTTTTATAATCGCCCAATTTAACTTTAGGCAAAAGATCAATTGTTGCTTTAAAAACAATAGGCTGACCAGGAACAAAAATTTGCAAATCAATTTTTGGTTGACCAATAACCCTCAATTTTTCATCGCTTACTATTTTAAAATAACATTGACTAATTATTTCATCCAACGCTTCTTGATAAATATCCATTTCTCCAATTTCTTTTTTAACCACTTCATATGGAGCCTTCCCAGGTCTAAATCCGTGAATTTTTATTCTCTGTGAAATTCTTTTTGTCGCGCGATTTAAACACGGAGCCATTTCTTCAAAGCTCGCTTCGCAAATTAATTCCAATTGAGTTTCTTTTATTTTTTTAATTTCTTTTAACATAAATAAACAAAAAATATAAATATTAAAAAACAATTTTTATTTTTGGTTCTTCTGGAAATTTAATGAAAATTAGGAATTAGAAATTGAAAATTTATTTTTGGGTGTATGCAATACACCCATACATGCCAACAAAATTACCTGAAAAACCATATTAAATAATCTTGCCTAAAATATCATTTTTTGAGTTTGTCTTTTATTCTTTTTCAACCTCTTTTACTACTGGCAATTCTGTTGATTCCACAGTCGTTATCGCTTCTTTCTCTTTTACCTCTTCCTTTTGAGGCTCTGCTTTTTCTCCTTCATGACTAAATTTAAAACTATTAATCATCATCTTAAAAGTAGATTTAAAATTGAGACGAGCTAATGTTCCAGAATTATAAGAAAAAACATAAACCAAATTATCTTTAGCTAAATAAAAATTTTGAGCATCCAAACTCCAAACGCCTTCAACGCCATCTACAATTGAAGTTTTTAATTTAAATTCATCTATTTCTTTTTCTTTAAATTGTTTAACATACCATTCCTTGCTCTTCAACTGTTCAGGATTTTCTTGAACAAACAAAATAATAGATTCGCCTGTTTCTATTTGGGGAGTAAAAGACACTTTATTGTCTATCACTTTAATCAAAAAATCTCTTTGATAAAAAATAGAATATTTATAAGTTAAATTTGTATAAACTTTTATTAATCCAGAATTAGAAAGAGGATACGACCCTTCATCTATTGGACTGAATAATTTAATAATCTCCCATCCATCTGGAGACCCCCCTAAATCTGTGTCTGCTCTCTGCAAATCGGTTTGATAAAGCCCCTCTTCTACATCTGTTAACCCATCAAAATCAGCATCTGTCGTAGCTGACAAAATGTTTGGATTAATTAAATCCAGATCATCGCCTAAACCCGCAAGCATTTCATCAGTTTTTGGAACTAAAATTGCATAAACATCTTTTAATTCTAAAAGAGTAATTGTAAAAGCATTATTTTCAATATCCTGTTGAGCTTCTATATAATTCCATTTTCCGTTTTCTAAATATCCTACTCTAAAATTCTTTTCCTTATATTTATCAACTATTTTTTCGTCATACCCTAAAATTAGAGTAATTGATCTTTTTAATTTAACATCCGAAGGAACAAAAGTATATATTCCGCCAATAATATCCTGTCTAGGATCTATCATAAAATATGATTTTGGAGGATACTGACCTATTACTCTAAATTTCTCCTCAGAGTCGGTAAAACCAAAAGGTAATGTTATTTGCGCCCTACTGACAATATTTCCGTCTTTATTTTTGACTTCTGCTTTAATTGTCTGCGCTATTTCTATATTTTCATTATTTTTCTTTAAATCAACTGGTTGTTTATCGTTATCTATTTTTATTGCACTCCCATCTTGAACGGGTTTCAAAAATGCTTCTTTCGCATTTTTGTTAAACAAAAAAATTCCACTAGCTATTATTGCTAAAATCAAAAAAATGCCACCAAATAAAATAAAAATTTTTTTTCCTCCTTTTTCTTTTTTTTCTAAAAATTTAGCCGGCATTACATAAATATCCTCGTCTTGTATTTCCTTAAATTTTGAATTAAATGTTTTTTTTAAATCTAAAAAATTTTTATCCTTACTTTTAGATATATTTTTATTTTTTTCCCCAAACATAAAATAATTAACTATTATTCATTAAATAAATTTTAATGAATTGTTTCCAATAAACTTCCTGCCCCTTTTGGATTTGTTTTTTGTTTTATTTCGTCTCCATCTTTAATTTTATCTCCATCTGAATCTGGATTTAACGGATTTGTTTTCCATGTTTTTACTTCCTCTCTATCTGATAACCCATCGTCATCTGTATCTACCTTCAAAGAATTAGTATTAAATTGCGCCTCTTCTTTATCAGACAATCCATCAGAATCTAAATCTATTGATTGCTCTATTGTTTGCATTTCTGTCAAAATAACATTCGTATTTTTTTCATTTGTAAATATTTTTTTTATTTCGTTTATTTTTCTTGTTTTTATAAAAAAAACATATACTCCAATAAACACCAAAATAATTGCTAAAATTATTCCTATTACCACTAAAATATTTTTCTTGTTTTTTTTAGGAATAATTTTTACAACTTCTGGAACTTCCTCTTCAATTGGTAATTCTTTTGGTTCCAATTCTTTAAATATATTTGATTCTTTGTGAATCTCTGTAGAAGAAAAAATATCTTCTATGTCATTTCGTTTTTCTTCAGGCATAAAATTAAATAAAAAATAAAATTATTTAAACTATTCCTAATTCCTCTTTTACTTTTTTTACTATATCGTTAACAGTCCAATCCACTTTTACTAAATAACTTTGAAATCCATACAATAAAGCCTCTGCCACTTTTTCGCTATCGCTTAAATTTGTTAATAAAATAATTTTTGCGTTTCCCCCCCATTCACTTTCTGTTTTTATTTTTTTTAACATTGTTATCCCGTCCATTACAGGCATTGCAATATCCAATAAAATAAGATCTGGATGTTTATGCAAAGCAATTTTTAATCCCTCTTTGCCATTCCCTGCTATAAATATCTCAAACCCTTCTTGTGATAATTTAGTTTGTAAAACATTTCGCAATACTATTTCATCTTCAATAATAAGAATTTTTTTATTCATTTTAATCATAAATAAATTGTTATAAATTTATAACTCATTATCTCAAATTCGTGTTTATTTGTCAATAATCGCATCTTTCCCTAAAATGATTAAAAAGTCAGCTGGCGGAAGACTTTTTATATTTTTTGGAAACATATTTGATGGCATCGTAGCTAATTCTTCTGGAGAAGGAGAGGAATTTAAAAAACGAAAAGCATTAAAAACAACGTCTGCATCAAATTTCTTTTTTAAAAAAGCTAATTCGTCTGGTTTTTGATTAAAACACAAATCATAAATAATTGTCTTGTTGTAATTTTGATTATCAGCATTGCCAATTTTAACTATTTTATAATTCAAATTTTCCAACTCTTTTGATATATTTTGCGCTATACCAGAATGCCGAGTTCCATTTTGAATAATTAAACGAGACTTACTCTCAACAATAAAATCTTTTTTATTAACAAAATCTTTATCAAAAATATTTTGAATTAATGACGACATTTCCTTAAAATTTCCAGCTTTAGGGCTTAAAACATAAGCTCCAGCGCTAGTTTTTTCTGGATAAAGATAATTTGTAGTATCAAAAACAAAATTTTGAATTTTGGCGCGATCCACATCTTTTATTGTTTTAATTAAACTAATAATTTCTTTAACAGAAAGATTGGTTTTAATATGTTTTTGAGACATTTCGTAAATAGCGGAAATCTTTTGCGGATTAATTAAAGTGGAAATAGATAAAAATTTTTCTTTAAACGCTAAAATAATTTTTTGTTGTCTTTTGGCTCGAGCAAAATCAGAACCTTCGCCATTATTTCCATAACGTGAACGACTAAATTTTAATGCCTGTTCCCCATTAAAATGTTGCACACCCTGCATAAAACTAATTTTTTTAGGTTTATAGCTACGATTAGGATATAATGGATCGTAAAAAGTTTTTTCAACATAAACATCTACTCCACCAAAATCATCAATCATTTTTTTAAATCCATTAAAATCAATTCGCGCATAATATTGAATGGGAATTTCAAAAAGTTGGCTAATATATTCCGCGGAAAAAATCGCGCCAGATCCAGCTTCTTTGGATTCCCCAATAGAGTTGATTGAATTAATTTTTTTCCAATCATAATCAGAAATTGGAACAAAAAGATCACGAGGAATAGAAATCATTGCTACCTCTTTTGTTTTATAATCAAGACTAAGAATCATAATGCTGTCTGCCAAAAGCCCGCCAGGATGATCAACGCCACCTACACCCAGAAGCAAGATATTAACACGATCTTGATTTTTTTTAATTAAATAATCTCCATTTGGAATAAGTTGATAAAATTGATCTACTAAAAAATTTTTATTATTTTTCTTTAAAGAACTATTTTTTGAAAAAGTATCATTAGGAATAAAAAAAAATGATAATATAATAATAACAAAAGAAACCAACCCAATTAAAAAAAAATAAATAAAAAATTTCTTCCAATTTATTTTTTTCTTAGAAGTTTGATCTTTATTTTCTATTTCATTTAATTGAAAATCGCCCCTTATGGGATTAATTTTAAAATCTGTCATAAATAAAATTTAGATTATATTAACATATCAATTTTATATTGTCTATTCAAAAACAAAAAACACCTTTAATAGATGTTTTTTGTTTTTTTAAAGTTTTTTATTAACTTATTTTTAATTACTTTTTATTGTTATTTGTATGGGTTGGAAACAATTTGCCTAATAATTCCGGTCATTCGCAATATGTTTTCGTTACGACTTTCAGAAGATAAAATATCAACCAATTCATCAATTGAATCTAAATCTTTTATTTGTTTTTCATTTTTATTTTTTATATTTGATAAAATAACTTTTTTTTCATTTAAAATACCCGTTATTCTATTTATTTCTTCTTTATTTCCTTCCTGAAAAAACTTTACACTATCATAAAATTCTTGTTTTTTCCCTTTAAATATTTTCTTTTCGAATTGTTTCAAAATTTCATGCATTGCTACAAAAACTGTACTTTCTTTATGTTTCCAAGCTCCCCCATTCTTTTCTCTTTGTTTATTTTCCTCTTGTTTTTGTTTTATTCGTTCTTTAAAAAGAAACTCTTTAAAATCACTGAATTTTTTAATTTCATTTTCTTTAAATAAATTCATTACTATTTCATTTTTACTTAAGTTGTCATAAATTTCATTGGCTACATTAAAAATCAAATCAAAATGCAAAAAAACTTGCTTTTTGATTTCTTCTAAAGTATCAATTTTTTTAAATTCTTTATTTTTAACATTTTCTTCCTCACTCTTTTTTTGAAGTTGCACTTCTTTTGGCTGTTCCTTCTTTTTCCCCTCTACTATTTTTTTATTATTTTCTCTATTTTCTAAACCACTTATATAAAGCTGATTATCCTCAATAATATTAATTTCATTTTCTAATATTTTTATATCAGAATCTATTTTTTCAAGTTTAACATTTTGTTCATCAGAATATAAACTATCCTCTTCTTTCTTAATCCATTCTCTTATTTTTTCCCTTACATTATTTTCTTCTATTTGTTCTTCTAATAAAGCCTCTGTTGCTTTTATGTTTGCATTGATTTCACCTATAACATCTGTATTTAACCTTTCTTCTTTAGCTTTATTGCGTCTTGTTATCCCATCTCTAATTATCTCAACAAGTCTATTTAAGATTTCAAGTGTATTTTCCTCTATAATTTGATTATCACCTCCTAACAAATCAAAGGCACTTAAATCATTTGAATTTATTTTATCAAGTCTCTGAAATAATTTATAGCTTTCTGAATGTTCTTTTTTAACTTTTATTTTTATTAATTCTTCGTTTATTTTTAATTCACTTATTTTTTCATTAGCTTCTTTATGATTTTTAAATAAACTTTGAAAAGTTTCAAGTTTTTTAACTTCACTTATTTTTTCATCTACTTTTTTATAACTATATATAATCTCCTTTAATTTTTCTTCAAATGTTAATTCTACTTTTTGCTCATTTGGTTGATCTAAAATCAAACCTTGATTAACTTCATCTACTTTTTGTTCTGGTTCTGTAATTTCACTTTTTCCAACATCATCCTTTTGTATTCCTGTTCTAAAATTTTCTAATATGCCATCTGGAATTTTCATATTCATAAATGAAAGATTAAAAATAAAATTAAAATCAACTTTATGCTTTATATTTACCATATTTTAATCTTTTTGTCAATAAAAATTATATTAATGTCGTGGCAATATGATAATGTCCTAGTTGGCAAAATAGAAATGTCCTATCTGTTAACTTTTGTGCACAGTGTTTAGATTAAATTTTATTTATTAATCTAAACAAATTTATTTTGTTTTTATTTTGACATATTTGGGAAGTATTTGGGAAGTCCGACTTCCGAATATTCTTTGAACATAATAAGGGCGACCGTTGCGGTCGCCCTGGGCGCGGGCAAGCCGCGCCCCTACAACAATAATTTTAATTTTTATTTTTTTAACTATCGAAAGTCCGACTTCCGATTTTTTTTGTTTTTTTTGTAGGAACTATGTTAAAATTTTAAGACAAAAGATTTTTTATAAAAAATTATATTAAAAATACTGAAATATTAAAAATTTGGCTTCTAATATTTTTAAAATAATAATTATTATAACCATTTTCCACATTATATTTTTTTGACATAAATTTAATATTTGTTAGAATTTAAAACGCTAAAAATTATTTAGCATTTTTATTTTAATTTATTCATTTTTTTATGGAAAATGTAACAGAAAAAAAGGAAAATACACCTATAGAAAATACACCTATAAATAAAAGAAGTGTTGCTTTTATTATAGGAATTGTATTATTGTTAATATTGTTTTTGGCTGGTATTTATGGATTTAACAAAATTAATGTTGCTAAAAAAATAATCCAACAAACAAAAGCTACAGAAGAAATTAAGAGCAAAGCAGAAAAATTCATTAATGAAACCTTATTACCTCCAGGAATGAAGGTTAATATCAAAAATGTTGCTATGGAAGGAGACTTATACAATCTCTCTTTAGAAATTGACGGAAAAGAATATACATCTTATATGACTAAAGATGGAAAAAAATTTTTTCAATCAGGTATTGATATAGAGCAAACAATTAAAGAGGTACAAGATACTAAAAAAAATCAACCCGATGAAGCCTCTAATGCTCCAGTATCTAAAACGGACAAACCAAATGTTGAGTTATTTGTGATGAGCCACTGTCCATATGGCACACAAATAGAAAAAGGCATTTTGCCGGTTGTAGAAACACTAAAAAATAAGATTGATTTTACTTTAAAGTTTTGCGATTATGCAATGCATGGCGAAAAGGAATTAAATGAACAATTGACACAATACTGCATTCAGAAAAATGAAAAAAATAAATTAAATACTTATTTAAGCTGCTTCTTAAAAAACAGTGATTCTGCCTCTTGTTTAAAATCAACTGGAATTGACATAGTAAAAAATGATGCTTGTGTTAAATCCACCGATGAACAATATTCCGTAACCAAAAAACTTAATGACAAAAGTGCCTGGACTAATGGCAATTTTCCTCCATTTGATGTTTATAAAGATGATAATGCAAAATACAATGTTGAGGGTTCTCCAGTATTAATTATCAATGGCAGTAAATCAGAAGCAAATAGAGATTCAGCTAGTTTATTAACCGCCATATGTTCCGCCTTTAACAATCCACCTGCTGAATGTAATAATAAATTATCCTCTGCCGCTCCTGCTCCTGGTTTTGGAGAAGGAACAGCTAACAGCGCAACATCTGGAAGTGATTGTGCTGCTAAATAATTTTAATAAATATTTCATATATAAAAAAGAAGGGTAATTTTTACCCTTCTTTTTTATAATCATATTTTATAAATTAACTAATCTCTAATATTTTATATTCCACTAATCCCTTTGGCGTTTTTACTTCTATTGAATCGCCTACTCTATGTCCCATCAATGCGCTTCCCAATGGGGATTCATTAGATATTTTCCCTTGCGTTGGATCCGCTTCTTTGCTTCCAACAATCATATATTCTTTAATTTGACCGTTATATTTAAGTTTAACTGTAGACTCAATTGAAACAATTTCTTGATTTTTTGATTTTTTGACAATTGTCACTGTTTCTATTATATCCTCTAATTCAGCTATTTTCTTTTCTAACAATGCTTGTTCATCTTTCGCCTCGCTATATTCTGCATTTTCTGATAAATCTCCCAAATCTTTTGCCTTGGAAATTTTTTCAGCTACCTTTCTTCGCATAGTATCTTTTAAAAATTGTAGCTCTTCCATTAATTCTTGAAATTTTTCTTTTGAAATAAATTGCATAAATCTATAAACTTAAAAATAAAAAATTAATAAAACAAATATAAAGAAATAAAAAGAAATGTCAACTTAATGCACTGGTCCATATTATTATAATTGACACTGACAATGTTTGAAAATTCTATCTCTAAGCATGACCTCCGCTCCACGGACATCCAAAACTCCAAAAAAATTGATTTTTTTATCAAAAAATTTTATAATTTATTGTATTTTTAAATACATTAAATTATTTTACGTTTTTTATGTCTACAAAATCCACTAAAATTAAAAATATTTTTGCGCGAGAAATTTTAGATTCTCGCGGAGATCCAACAATTGAAACAACAGTTAAATTAGAAAATGGAATTTCAGAAAAAGCAGCTGTACCATCTGGCGCCTCAAAAGGAATTTATGAAGCAACAGAATTGCGCGACAATAATCCAAAAAGATATAATGGCAATGGAGTTCTCAACGCCTGCAAAAATGTAAATACAAAAATTTTTCAAGCATTAAAAGGAATAGATGTAATGCAACAACAAATAATTGATCAAATAATGATTGACTTAGATAAAACAGAAAATAAATCAAACCTAGGCGCCAATGCCATTTTAAGCGTTTCTTTAGCTTGTGCTCGAGCTGCAGCAAAATTTAAAAAAATAGAATTATATCATTATATTTCTATATGCTATGCATTGCCTACTACACATTATATATTACCAATTCCAATGTTTAATATTTTAAATGGAGGAAAACATGCTGATACAAATTTAGATTTTCAAGAATTTATGATCATCCCGTCACGAAAAAAATTTAAAGAAATGGTTAGAATTGGAAGTGAAATTTTTCATAAATTAGGAAATATTTTATTGAAAAAAAAATACAATGCCAATGTTGGAAATGAAGGAGGTTATGCTCCAAATATTAATTCAAATGAAAAGGCAATAAAAATAATTTTAGAAGCAATAAAAGAAACAAAATATCAAGCCAATAAAGATATATTTTTAGGTCTTGATGTAGCTGCATCAGAATTTTATAATAAAGAAAAAAATAAATATATTTTAAAAGCAGACAATTTAATCTTATCACGACAAAAATTAATAAATTTATATTTAGATTTAATAAAAAAATATCCATTAATTTCAATTGAAGATCCGATTGAACAAGATGATTGGAATGGATGGAATGAAATAACCTCAAAAATCCCAACAAAACAATTAATTATTGGCGACGATTTTTTTGTAACAAATGTTAAACGACTTAAAAAAGGCATTGAACAAAAATGCGCAAATGCAATTTTAATAAAATTAAATCAAATTGGAACTTTAACTGAAACAATTGAATGTATAAAATTAGCTCAAAAAAACCATTATAAAATTATTATTTCTCATCGTTCAGGAGAAACATGCGATGATTTTATTGCAGATTTAGCAATAGCAGTTAAAGCAGATTACATTAAAGCTGGATCGCTCTCTCGAGGGGAACGAATTTGTAAATATAACCGATTAATGGAAATTGAAGAAAAACTAAAAAATATTTAATAAATTATTATGAACGAAACAATAAATTGGGAAAGAATATATGAATTAAAAGTGTCTTATAACACCTCTTTAAAAAATGAACTTTTCCATTCTGAATTTAATAGATTAGAAAAAGAAAATAAACTTGGCAATACAATAATGGATTTTGGATGCGGATCAGATCCCATATCAAAAGAATTATTTTTCACGCATAAGGTTATCACAATAGATATCGCCAAAAAAAATAATGATGATGATGACCGACCTCATTTTAAATTTGATATAGACAAGGTTGATAAAACAAAATTTGAAACTCAAAAAATATTACTCAAAATTGCAAAATCTCTTGATATTAATCCTCGCGACGAACAAAACAAAGAACCAATTGACACAATGATCTTTTCGGAAATTTTAAATTATGTTGATTATAAAAAAGTATTAAAATTTTCTACTGATTATTTAAAACCGAATGGAATAATCATCGTTTTTAATAAACCGCGAAGAGGTTTTAATAATCTTTTTTCTGAAAAAGGATTAACCAACAATTTTGAATTTTATGATTTTTTAAAATCAGAAAATTTAAAAATAGAAAAAAAATTATTTCCAGATGTAGATGAAGCAAATTTTTTAGAAGAAAAAGATAGATTAATTTTTTTAATAGCTCAAAAAATAAAAAAGTAAAATTATTTATGTTAGAATTAATTATTAATACAATAACTACATTTATTATTGATGCCATTTCTTTGTTCGGCTATTGGGGTATAATTGCTATGATGGCAATTGAAAGCGCTTGCATTCCCTTACCCTCTGAAATAATTATGCCATTTGCCGGATTTTTAGTTAGTCAAAATAAATTTAGTTTATTAGGTGTAACTTTGGCTGGAGCATTTGGTTGTGTTGTTGGATCTATTATAGCTTATATTGTTGGTTATTGTGGTGGTCGCGCAACAATTGAAAAATATGGCAAGTATATTTTAATTTCAAAACATGATATAAAAATTGCTGATGATTTTTTTAATAAATACGGTTCTGTCGCAATTTTTTTATCACGCTTAATGCCAGTAATACGCACTTTTATTTCTTTACCTGCGGGAATTGCCAAAATGAATTTTGCAAAATTTGTTATTTACACTTTTCTTGGTTCATTGCCTTGGTGTTTAGCTTTAGCTTATATTGGTAAAAAATTGGGCGAACATTGGGATACATTGGGAGTTTATTTCCATAAATTTGATATAGCTATAGTTTTAATTATTTTTGTTATGATTTTTTGGTACATCCAAAGACATTTTAAACAAAAACAAAGTTGATAAAATTCAATTTTAAATAATTTACCATCATATACAAAAACCCTATTGACAAAAAAGTATTACTAAAGTTATAATATAGTTATATTTTAGTAATAAGTAATAATTATGATATATCAACGAAAAATTTATAAAAAAATCAAAAAATATCTTAGCGCAAAACAAGCAATTATTATTACAGGGATGCGTCGGGTTGGCAAAACTACTATCTTAAAACAAATTCTTTCCGAAATAAAATCCAAAAACAAAGCATATTTTGATTTAGAAAAATTATCAGATAGAAGTGTTTTTGATCAAAAAAATTATGATAATATTTTGCTTGATCTTGAAAAAAAAGGAATAAATATAAAAAAGAAAATTTATATAGCTATTGATGAAATTCAATTTTTGCCCAACATTACAAGCGTTATAAAATATTTATATGATCATTATAATATAAAATTTTTTGTAACAGGTTCCAGCTCTTATTATCTTAAAAATCTTTTTACTCAATCACTCGCCGGAAGAAAAATTATTTTTGAATTATTTCCTTTGGATTTCGGTGAGTTTTTAAATTTTAAAGAAGTTTATTACAAAGAAAAAAACTTTTTAAAAGAAAAATTTTCTGAGTTTGAATATGAAAGATTAAAATTTTATTACGAAGAATTTATCAATTTTGGCGGATTTCCAGAAATAGTTTTAACAAAAAAACAAGAACTTAAAAAAGAATTATTAAATGATATTATTAGTTCTTATATAAATATTGATATAAAATCACTTTCTGATTTTAGAAAGGACAAAGAGATTTATAATTTAATAAAAATGTTGGTGTCTCGTATTGGTAGTCGACTTGATTATAATAAGTTAGCCAATTTAACTGGTTTGTCACGACACACAGTTGAAGAATATATAGATTTTTTTGAAAAAACATATTTAATTTATAGAGTATCTGTTTATACTAATAATATAGATCGTGAAATAGTAAAAGCTAAAAAAATTTATTTTTGCGATAATGGATTAATGAATATTTTAGCGGAAAATAGCAGTGGTTCAAAATTTGAAAACGCATTTTTTAATCAAATTCGTCATTTTGGAAATATCTGTTATTATGCTTTAAAAAATGGGAATGAAATTGATTTTGTTTTAAATAAAAAAATAGCATTAGAAACAAAAGAATCGCCAACCAAAATTGACCTAAACAGTTTAGCAAGATTATCAAAAATAGCAGGACTAAAAAAATATTATTTAATTGGACGGAAAAATGTTTGTAGGTTTAATGATTATATTTGGGCAGGAGATGTAAAATAAAAATTTATTTTTTATTTATATAAATTTGTTATTTACACTTTTCTTGGTTCATTGCCTTGGTGTTTAGCTTTAGCTTATATTGGTAAAAAATTGGGCGAACATTGGGATACATTGGGAGTTTATTTCCATAAATTTGATATAGCTATAAGTTTTAATTATTTTAGCCCTAACAATTTGGTACATCCAAAGACATTTTAAACAAAAGAATTAATAATAATTTTGACTTCATCTCAGCAAATTATAAAAAATATTTATAATTTGGTAAGGTGTCAATACGTTTGTCAAGGCAAAATAGAAATGTCATGGTAAGATGTCAATACATTTTGTGATTTTCTATATTAATATTTCGGAGGTTCGACCTCCGAAATATTGCGTTCTGAAATTTTTTGATATCGAAAAGGATTTAAAACATTTTCTGCTTTTATTTGCATAGATTGTATAGAATTAAAATTAATTCCATACTTTAACTTTTTTTTCCACATATTTCAATTCCTATAGTGTCAAGTGTAACATGGATCAGTGCATGGGGTTGATATAATTGTTATTTTTTGCTTAAATATGAGCACTGGGTATTAAAAGTAAATTGGGAATAATTATGGACAAAAAACAACAACTATTAAAGGAAATTACAACTTATTTAGAAAATGGATTTTTTCCAGATATTTTTAGCGTTGTCATTAAGGATTCGTTTAGATTTGAACATTCTGAAAAGGAATTAAAAGTAATTTTGAGATTTCTTAAAACTCAGATGAAGTTAGCCGAGGGTTTGAAATAATAAAAAAATTATGCAAGCACCAAGATCTACAATTAAAAAAAACAAAGATGTCCGCTTAGTAGGATTAGAGTTTGAGAATCAACTTGTTTATTCCAAAAGCGGTTTTCCTATTAAAAGAAAAGACACAAAAGCTCTTTGGGAAAAGTTAGTAGGCAGAAAATGGACACCTGTTTATGATAAATATACAAGTGCTCTAGTCGGAGTTAATAAAAAAACCAATCAGGGAGAGATAGTTGTCAATACGGACACAGGGGTTTGTAATTTGGAGGTTGCTTTTCCACCGAAAAAAAATCTTATTGAAGCTCAAAAAGAACACAAAAAAAAATTTTCTGAAATTATTAGTGTTGCGAAAAAACTAGGGTTTACTGCAATATCATTGGGTGTTACTCCTAGAAAAATCAACGGGGATCCATATAATCTTAAAACTGAAAAAGGGCTTTATTTGATTATTAATGACTGGCTTATTCGACATAATGTTCAAATTCCTATTTCATCTCATCAAGTATGTATTGATGTAAAGATAGAGGATATGACAAAGTCAATAAATTGTCTATCAAAATTAAGCGGTTTAATCATTGCTTTAACCGCAAATTCAGTTATTGAAAATGAAAAAATACAAAATTGGAAAGAAATAAGAACCTTACATTGGAAAGTCCCAATTAGTAATGAAATAAAAAATATAGATAATATTTTTGGAGGAATTCCTTCAAAATCTTTTAAAAATTTATCTGATTATTTTAAATTTATTTGGAACGGAACTCCACTTATAATTATAAAAAATGGCGAATGGATAAGGCTGAAGGATTGGCGCATAACCACATGGCAATATTTGACTAGCGGAAAAGAATTTGACGCAATTACAGCCGACAAGAAAACGATAAAGGTTAAAGCTGACGAGAGCGACCTTAATCTTATGATGATGCTCGCATGGAATGATGTAAAAGTTCATATTATCGTGGATAGCAAAAAAATAAAATTAGATGATTTTATAAATGCCATTAGAAAAAATTTGCTCGAAAAATATTTAAAAAATAAAATATCAACAAGTTATTTAGAGATAAGAATGTGTCCAGTTAGTCCAAAGGGAGAGGAAATGACTACGCCTGCATTTTTGCTTGGCTTGGTAAATAATTTAAAGGAACTTGAAAATTTTTGCAAAAAGTTTTCGTGGGAAGAAGGACGTGAAATGAAAAATATTTTAAGCATAAAGGGGATGGACTGTATGTTTAAAAATAAGTCAGTTAGTTTTTATTTGGAACAATTATTAAAAATTTCAGAAATTGGTTTGAAAAAAAGAAAGTTTGGCGAGGAAAAATTTTTGAATGCCCTTTATGTGAGGTTAAAAGAAGAAAAAAATCCAGCTGATAAAACAATAGAAATATTTAAAAAGGAAGGCGTTAGTGGAGTCTTAAAAGTTAACATGTATTAAAATATGGAGAAAATTTTAATAGAAGAATCAAAAAAATCTGAATATATAGTGGAACAGGAAAAATTACAAGAACTTGAAGTTGCGAAAGAGAAAACGGATGCTAGGGTGGAAATTTTGCAAAGGCACAAGATTTTATTTTTTAGTTGTGTTGAGTCCGGATCATACGAAAAAGTAATTTATAATAGTGAAAATATACCGCAAGAATTAAAAGATAAAATAAAAAACGGGATAACAGCAAATGATTCTAAGTGGTTTGAAAAAGGATTAGGTTGGGATAATACTGAAAATAGAGAAAGATTACAAACAGTCAATGCTATTAGTGAAATACATAATTATCCAGAAATGGGGGAAATCTCTGGGATAATAATTGGAGGTTCTCCGCATATGGTTGGCGAGGATGAAGAATGGATGAAAACATTGCAGGAATATATAAGGATTGCGGCAAATAAAAATATTCCGCTACTCGGAGTGTGTTTTGGTCATCAAATGATTGCAAAAGCTTTTGGCGGTAAAGTTGAAAAAACACCACAAAGAGAGTTTGGTACTGTGCAAATTGATTTAACTGATGAAGGAGCAAAAGATGAGCTATTTCGGGATCTTCCTACTCGTTTGGACGTTTTAATGTCACATAGTGATTCTGTTTCTGAAATTGATACAGAAACAATAAAATCGCTAGCATTAAATAAACATAATATAAACCAAGTGATTAAAGTCGGCGATAATGTAAGAGGGATTCAATTTCATCCTGAATTAACGAAAGAAATACTGGAAGCAGTCGCAATTATTAGAGCAGAAGTAATTAAAAATGAAGGGCTGAATATTGAGCAAATAGTGAGAAATTTAAAAAACGCTCCTGAAGCACAAAGGGTTTTAAAAAATTTTGACAAATATTTTGTTTTCAAATATTCACAAAGCAAAAAATAGAATTGGTGCGTCAAGAGAAGCTTTGTTTATTTAGCTAATTTAAAGGCTAACTAAAATTATACTAATTCTTACACTTAAATTAGTGACAAGATAAATGAAGTTTGGGAAAGGGGAATACTAGACCGCAATGGATTGAGCTACGAAATTTTTAATCACAGAGGTTAACCTTATTTATAATATTTAGTGAATAAAAGCATTGGAGAGTTGTGTGCAGGAAAACCGCCTGCACGGTTTTTAATTAGGGGGTTTAAATTACTAACTTGAAAATTTATTATGGAAATTTTAATAGAAAAATTGAAAAATTCAGAATTATTTCCAGCAAATATAAAGCGCTTTCTTATTGAAAGTATCAAAAATAATAAAATGAACAACGAAATGCTTAATGAGTTGGTCGAGATGATCCAAGAAGAAAATGAAGCAATTGCTGAAATTGACAAGAAGTCAGCCCAAAGTTAATTCCTAATAGTAGATGGTAGAATACATTTTGTGATTTTCTATATTAATATTTCGGAGGTTCGACCTCCGAAATAT
>JBBTVT010000094.1:0-3661 GCA_038078655.1 Patescibacteria group bacterium | reverse complement strand
AAATCGTTCATCAATTGGTGATATTATTGGCGCATATAAATCATTGGTTGCGAATGCGTGTTTAAATATTTATAAATCAAAAAATAAAATAATGGAAAAATTATGGCAACGAAATTATTACGAACATATTATTCGCGATGAAAAATCATTGAATAAAATACGCAAATATATTTTTAATAATTCATTGAAATGGGAATTTGATGAAAATAATCTTTTAAAATTTTATTTAAAATAATTGTAGGGGCGACCGTTGCGGTCGCCCTGGGCGCGGGCAAGCCGCGCCCCTACAAAATCCATATAAATATTACAAAACAAAAATCATTAATTTCGTAAGGGCGTATTGCATACGCCCAATAAAAATTATGAAAAAAATAAAAATTATTACATTTGGATTTATTTTTGTTAGCGTATTTTTTATTTATTCTCATCCAACATTTGCAGCGACAGAAGATATAATTAGTTGGGCTTGGTCTGAAAATATTGGTTGGATTAGTTTTAATTGCAAAAATAAAATAATTGGATTTGAAAATGAAAATGGGCATTGCCAAGAAAAAAATGGAAATTATGGAGTACAAATAGATACAGAAACTGGAAAGCTTTCTGGTTATGCTTGGTCTGAAAATATTGGTTGGATTAGTTTTGAACCACAAGGCCCATATCCAGCAGATCCTCAGAATCAAGCTACATTTAATGTTAAAAAAATTTGTAGCTCAAATGATGAAGAAAAAAAAATTACTGGATGGGCAAAGGTAATAAATACTGGCAACTGGATTAAAATGAGCGGAACAACTAAAAATGGAAATTATGGAGTAAAATGGAATGGCGATAGTTTTGACGATTACGCATGGTCAGAGGATTTTGGTTGGATTAGGTTTAGTGGTAGCGCCGAAGGTGATTCTTTTTATAAAACAACTATTAATAATTACACTTCATATAAAAAACCTTCTGCCTCTATTCCAGAAGAGGTTAAGACTAATTTATGTGAAAATAATTGGGGATTGTCTCCAATAATATCATTGGTTTGGGAATTTTCAGATTGCGACGGAAAAGGATTACAAAAAAGTTATCAGGTTCAAGTGGCTACAGATGAAAAATTTGAAAATTTAACTTTTAATACCGCGGAAAAAAAAGGAGATGACCAAGCAATAAAAATTGGAACAGATATTTTACAATACGATAAACCATATTTTTGGCGAGTAAAAGTTCAAAATAATAGTGAGATTTGGTCAGAATGGACTTCTGCAAAAAATTTTACAACTTCAAAGCATCCTTATCCATTAGTAGATTTAAAATGTTCTCGACAAAAAGATGGAAGCTATGTAAAGTGTGAAACTTTAAAAGTTTCTGCAGGAGAAAATATTTATTTTAAGGTTGCTGATAAAGAAATTTGCGGAGGACTTTCCTCTACTGATTTTAATAAATCAGTAGAACTTCAAGCAACTTGTGATAAAGTAACCATCGCGGAACGAAAAATTTCATTAGGAACTAATTGCGGCAATAATAATTGTTTGTCAGGTGAAAGTTGCGTTGAAGGTATTTGCACAAAAACATTTACCGATAAAGCTACTGGCGATAAATTTTTATTTAGTCGAACTTATCAATTAGGCAATGTCTCAACCTTAGCAATGTCATTAGAAGATAGCAATGGTTATAGTTGTGAAACTTCAGCGGTCCGATTTAAGGGTGACAAAATAAACTTTCCATTACCTATTTGGAAAGAAGTAATTCCAAAGGATTAATTTTATGCTTTTTCAATATCGAGCTAAAACATTGCAAGAAGAATTAAAGGAAGGAACAATTGAAGCGCCAAATGAAAAAATGGCAGGGGATATTTTAGCTGAAAATAATTTAATCATCTTGTCTTTGAAAGAAAAAAAAGGGGAAATGTTTTTGGGTAAAAATTTAAATATCCCATTTTTTAATAAAGTAAAAGTCAAAGATATTGTTATTTTCTCTAGACAATTATCTGTTATGTCTTCGGTTGGTTTGCCTATTGTTCAAGCGCTAAGAATACTAGTGAAACAAACTTCGAGTGCAAATTTTAAAATAATTCTTTCTGAAATAGCCGAAGATGTTAATGGCGGAGAAAAATTTTCACAAGCCCTTGCTAAATATCCAAATGTATTTTCCAATTTTTTTGTTAATATGGTTCGATCAGGGGAAACATCCGGGCAATTAGATCAATCCCTAAATTATTTAGCTGATCAAGAAGAAAAAAATTATGATTTGGCAAGCAAGATTCACGGCGCGATGATTTACCCGGCTTTTATTATTGTAGCATTGGTTATTGTTGGGATAATTATGATGATTTTTGTTGTTCCAAAATTAACGGAAGTGATTATCCAGTCTGGAGCAAAATTACCGCTACCTACTCAGATTTTGATTTTTGTCAGCGGATTTTTAAAAAATTATTGGTGGCTTTTAATAATCGCTATTATAGCAATTATTGGAGGAGTAAAAAATTATATTCAAACGATCAAAGGAAGAAAACAGTGGGATTTCATAAAATTAAAATTACCCGTATTTGGAAAATTGTCGCAAAAAATTTATCTTGTTCGTTTTTCTCAAGGATTGGCATCTTTAATTGTCGGCGGTATTCCATTAAATCAGGGATTAAAAATCATTGCTGATTTAGTTGGAAATGTAATTTATAAAAATTTAATTTTAACAACATTGAAAGAAATAGAAGATGGTCATCCAATTATTACTGCTTTTGAACAAAGCAAGGTAATTCCAAATCTTGTTACTCAAATGATGGCGATTGGAGAAAAAACAGGAAAGCTAGATAATGTGTTAATAAAAATATCTGAATTTTATTCAAGAGAAATAGATAACACGGTAAGGAATTTAACCGCTTTAATTGAACCGTTGGTAATTTTATTATTAGGCGGCGCGGTAGGAGTAATGGTTGCATCAATTATTATGCCGATGTATAATGTTACTACGCAGTTTTAATGTGGATAAAATTGTTTTAAAAAAATAAATTGTGATATTATAAAATAAGAAAAATTATAAAGCGTAAAATGCAAAATGAAAAATGATTTAATTAATTTTCAATAATCAATTTTCAATTTTCAATTAATAATCAATAATCAATAATCAATTTTCAAATTTAATTAGATAATTTAAAATGGAAGCAAATAATTATAATTTAGAAGAAAGAACAGCTAAATTTGGAGAAGAAATTATTAAATTTCTTAAATGTTTAGAAAAAAATATCATTAATATTCCATTAATAAATCAATTAATTAGATCAAGTACTAGTATTGGCGCTAATTATTGCGAGGCAAATAATGCAAGTTCAAGAAGAGATTTCAAAAATAAAATTTTTATTTGTAAAAAAGAATCGCAAGAAACAAAATATTGGTTAAGAATAATTGCTACGGCAAACCCAGAAATAAAAGAAAAAGCAAGAGAATTATGGAAAGAGGTTCATGAATTAAATTTAATTTTTCAAAAAATTATAAGTAGCGTCAGTAAACAATAAAATTTTATTGTAAATTGAAAATTAATTGTAAATTGATTATTGTAAATTGAAAATTAATTTATTATTGAAGGGGGGTGATAAAATGATAAAAAATAAAAAAGGTTTTACATTAATTGAATTATTAGTAGTTATCGCTATTATCGCTTTATTGTCCACAATCGCCGTTGTTTCTTT
>JBBTVT010000093.1:0-1396 GCA_038078655.1 Patescibacteria group bacterium | reverse complement strand
TTGTTTTGAGTAGTTATGTTTTAGTCCATTTCTTTGTAACAAATATTCTGGGTGTTCAAGTCCAGAAAGAGGATTGACACTTTTTTATAAATAAATTTTTTACCATTTTGCCAATTTTAGCATTTATTTTTTAGATAAATTTGAATTGTTTTTAATATTGATAGAAGCAAAGGAAATATAACAGAAATAAATAAGATTCAAGATGAAAATTCAATAAATTAAAATATTTAAAATTTAATTAATTTTATAAAAAATTTTATGAAAAAAAATTTAAAATTTTCATCAATTATTTTTGCAGTTTGTTGTTTTTTATTCTTAGTGATTACTTTTACTCCTATAATGGCAAGAACCGTTAAAATTTTAAAAGATGTTACACAAGATATTTTAAATATTGCTGGAAAACTTGTTGTAGATGGCGATGCTGAAATAAAAGGTGATTTAAAGTTTAATAATAATCTTTCTTTAGGTTTTAGAGAAAGAGGAGCCATCAGTAGTGGAAATTTAGGCGATGTAAAATATATATCTAAACCTTCTTGTTCTTTACCTAAAAAACCAAAGATAAGAACATATTTTCAACATTTTCATGGAACAGGAAATATTAATAATGATGATATAATCGGAGTGTGGTGTGTAACAGATTCTACGGATAAAAATAAATGGAAATGTCTTGCAGGAGATTGTGATTGTTGCCATACAACAGGAAATGGTAGTTTTTTAGATGATGGAACCTTTGATATTTTTCCTATCAGAAGTTGTGGATTTAATACAGCTCGAGCAATTTATGAAACTTATTGTGAGTAGTGAATAATATTAGAAAATAAAAAAATGTAGCAGAAAAAAAATAAAAATATAAAAAGAGGGGGACATATTGTCCCCCTCTTTTTATTGATTGATTTTATTCATTTTCTTTTATTGTTTTTTCTAAATTTCAAAAGCTTACTTGATGTTCATCAAAGAATAATTCAATGTGTCAGGCTGGACCATTACGATGTTTAGCAATGTAAAGTTCCGCAATATTGTTTTTTTGGCTATCTTTTTTATAAACATTTTCTCGATAAATAAAAATTAAAAATATCAAAAACTAGTCTCGATATTTTTAATTTTGGTTCTTCTGGGAATTTTATGAGTAAATATTTAATGGGCGTATACAATACGCCCCTACGAATTAATGATTTATTGTTGTAGGGGCGCGGCTTGCCCGCGCCCAGGGCGACCGCAACGGTCGCCCCTACGAAATTGTAAATTTAAAATATTTTAGATTTTGATATTTGTCATTTGGATTTTGAATTTATTTTGACATTTGATATTTGGATTTTGAATTTATTTTGAATTTATTTTTTGGTACCCCTATCGGGAGTTGAACCCGAGTCTTCAGGCTGAGAACCTGACATCCTAA
>JBBTVT010000092.1:0-7033 GCA_038078655.1 Patescibacteria group bacterium | reverse complement strand
GGCTTAGTTTTTTTTGGAGGCTTTACTGTAGCGCAAAAATAATTTTGACAAAAGCAGAAATCCATATATTATCTAATGATAGATATTGTTTGTATTCTTTAATTTTTTTATTTATTTTATTTGTTTATGTCTGATTATACAATCTATGATTTATTAAATAAAAAAAATAAACCTAAAAAAACGGCAATTATTTTAAGTAATGGACCGGAAGAAAAATTAAAGAAAAAAATGCAAGAAATGGAATCTTTTAGAAAAGAAGAAGAAACCCAAGCAAGAGCGCGCGCTTTTGGTTTAAATTATATTAATTTAAAAAAATTTACTATTAATTTAGAAGCTCTAATTTTAATTGAGCAAGAACAAGCGAAAAAATTTAGAGTTATTTGTTTTTTTAAAACTCAAACAGAAATAAGACTTGCGTGTATTAATCCTTCCACGTCAGATGTTTCAAAATTAATTTCTGAATTAGAAAAAATATATCATTGCAAAATAATTGTTTATTTGACATCCGAAGAAAGTTTTCAATTCGCTATTAATCAATATAATTTTTTGCCAAAAGTTAAAGAGGTTAAAAGGGGAATAGAAATTTCAGAAGAAAATTTAATAAAATTTCAAAATGAATTTACTAATCTTGATGATTTTAGAGAAAAAATTAAATACGCTTCATTGACAGATGTTATTACAATGTTAATTGCATCAAGTATAAAAAGCGAAGCATCTGATATCCACATTGAAGCGGAGGAAGAAGACGTTAAAATAAGATTTAGAATAGACGGGATACTTTATACGATTGCTACTTTAAATAAAACAATTTGGCCTAAAATTATATCCCGAATAAAATTAATTGCCAGTCTTAAAATAAATATTATAGATAAACCACAGGATGGACGATTTACTATTTATTTAACAAATGATCGAATTGATGTGAGAATTTCTTGTTTGCCAACTAGCTTTGGAGAAAGTGTAGTGATGCGTCTTTTAAAATCTTCAAAGGTGGGCTTGTCATTTGAGGATTTGGGTTTATGCGATCGCGCTTTTAATCTTTTAAAACGGGAAGTTAAAAAAACAAACGGAATGATTTTGACTACCGGACCAACGGGCTCAGGGAAAACAACAACTCTCTATGCAATTTTAAATAAATTAAATGAACCAGGAATAAAAATTATTACCCTGGAAGATCCAATTGAATATAAATTAAAAGGAATTAATCAAAGCCAAATTAATCCAAGCAAGAAATATAATTTTGCTTCTGGCTTAAAGGCTATTTTAAGACAAGATCCAGACGTTGTAATGGTTGGAGAAATTCGTGATTTAGAAACAGCCGAAATAGCTATCAATGCTGCTTTAACTGGGCATTTAGTAATTTCCACACTTCATGCTAATAGCGCGGCAGCAACTATTCCGCGTTTTTTGGCGATGAATGTAAAATCATTTTTATTAAGTCCCGCGCTTAATGTAATAATAGGGCAGAGATTGGTTCGCAAAATTTGTCCTTTTTGCAAAGAGGAAGAAAAAATTTCAGAAGAAATGTTGGAACGAATTAAAATTATATTGCAAAAACTTCCAAAAGATTATCAATATCAAGATCAACTGAAATTTTACAGAGGAAGAGGTTGCGAAAAATGCAATCAATTTGGTTATAAGGGGAGAGTGGGGATTTATGAGGTGTTAGTGATGACTCCAGAAATTAAAGAAAGTATTCTTTCAAGCGAAGTTTCTGAGGAAAAAATTAAAGAGTTAGCCATTAAACAAGAGATGATCACAATGGTTCAGGATGGGCTTTTAAAAGTTTTAAAAGGTATCACTAGCGCTAAAGAAGTGTTTAGGGTGATTGAATAATTTTATGGTAGAAATTATTTTTGAAAATGAAAATTTTTTAATAATCAATAAACCGGCTGGATTAATTGTTCATCCCACAACTTTTAAAGAAGAGGATACTCTGGTTGGTTTCTTAATAAAACATTGTCCGCAAATTAAAAATGTAGGCGATGATAAAAATTTGCGTCCAGGCATTGTTCATCGTTTAGATAAAGATGTTTCTGGTTTAATGGTGATTGCCAAAACCCAAGAAATGTTTGATTTTTTAAAAAAACAATTTGAAGAACGTAAAGTTAAAAAAGAATATTATGCCTTGGTTTACGGAGAGGTTAAAGAAAAAAAAGGTATCGTCGATTTAGCTATTGGTTTTTCAAAGAGAAAATCAAAAATTAAAATGACTGTTTTTTCTCAAAACAAAAGTAAATCGGCGATTACTGAATATGAGATTTTGCAAAAATTTTTAAAATTTACTCTCTTAAGGGTTAGAATTAAAACAGGTCGCACTCATCAAATTAGAGCGCATCTGAGTTTTATTGGGCATCCTATTTTGGGAGATAAGATTTATCGGAACAAAGGTTTGGAGCGGAAAAATAAAAAAATAAAATTGGATAGAATTTTTTTGCATAGTTTTAAATTGGGATTCTTTGATATAAATAATAAATGGATTGAGTTTGAAAAAGAATTGCCCGAAGAATTAAAAGAAATAATTACAAATTATAATTTATAGTTTTATTATTATTTATTTATGATTCAACCTAGCGTTTCACTAAACGAACAGATAAAAAAACTTTTAGAAGAAAATTTGGAATATTCCAAAGAAATTTTAAAATTGAATAAAAAAATTTATAAATATATTTTTTGGAAAAAGGTATTTGATTGGATTAAAACTATTATTATTGTTATTTCTATTGTTTGGTCTATTGTTTTTTTGCCTCCAATGTTAAAAAATTTTTTTGATTCATATCAAGAATTAATTCGCCCATTTATTGGGAGTCAAAAAATTGAAAATATAAATGATTTGCAAAAAATATTAACCCCAACTCAAATACAAGAAATTTTAAAAACAATAAAACAATAGGTTTCTCAGGCAATTTTGTAGGCAGTATTTTTAAAAAGATTGTAATAAAAATTACAAAATGCATTCCAATTATCTACTTTATAATTGATGTTTTATCTATTGATTAATGCGACATCCTAAAAAAAAGATGTAATTTTATGAAAACTGTTACTAAAAATACAACCTATTTAATGTGTGCTTTTGTCATTCAAAAGATTTTAACATTTTTGTACTTTATACTTATTACTAGATCGATTGGTAATATTAATTTAGGGAAATATATTTTTGCTCTTTCATTTGCCGCTATTTTTTCTATTTTTATTGATTTAGGATTAAACCAGGTTTTAGTTAAAGAAGTTGCAAAATATAAGGAAAAAATAATTATATATTTGAGTAATATTTTTGTTTTTAAGATACTCGTTAGTAGCGTATGTTTTTTATTAATGATATTGGTTGCTAATTTATTAAATTATTCTTTGGAAATTAAAATTTTAATTTATTGTGCTGGAGCGGTAACAATTTTAGATTCTTTAACTGCGACATTTTACGCTATTTGGCGGGGTTTACAAAATTTAAAATATGAAGCAATTGGGATTATTATTTTTCAGGTTACTGTGTTTATATTTGGCGCGATTGCTATATTGCTTAAACTTCCTCTTTTTGTTTTAATTCTATCTTTAATTTTAGGTGGCGTATTAAATTTTTTATTTGTATTTTTTACTCTTAGTAAAAATGCTTTTATTGTTCCTAAAATTGCTTTGTTTGATAAAAAAATTATTTTTTTGTTGCTCAAAATTACCATTCCATTTTCTCTTATTCTTATTTTTTCTAGAATTTTAAATTATTCAGATGTGGTGTTGCTTAAAAATTTAGCAGATGATAAAAGTGTTGGACTTTATAGCGTGGCATCTAAATTTGTTGTTGCTTTGCAGTTTATTCCAACGACTTTCTTGGCTGCTTTATATCCGGCGTTTAGTAATTATTTTGTTTCTTCAAAAAAATTATTGGTTTCTATTTTTGAAAAAGCATTTACTTATTTAATTTTTATTTCTTTGCCAATTTCTGTAATTTCGATTATGTTGGCCGATAAAATAATTTTAGGAATATTTGGATTAGAATTTGTTAATTCTATTATTCCATTTAAAATTTTGATGGTAGGTTTGCCATTCATTTTTTTAAATACCACCAACGTTACATTTTTAACTGCTTGCAATAAACAAGTGATTAATACAGTTATTTTAGGCATTGGAGTGGTTGCTAGCATTATTTTAAATATAATTTTTATTCCTTTACATAGTTATATCGGCGTCTCTTATATTGCAACAATAACTTTTATTGCAATGTTTTTTATGACTTTGTTTTGGGTTAATAAAATTTTTTCAGAATCAATTGAGTCTATTTGGAAATGTGAAAGATTAATTAAAAATATAGGAAAGGCTTTTTTTGCAGCTACAGTAATAGGACTGGTTACTTTTTATTTAAAAGAAATTATTTTCTGGCCATTATTAATTGTTTTGAGTTTATTTTTTTATTTATTAATTTTATTTTTAATTAAGGGAATTACTGTAGATGAGATAAAAATGAGTTGGGGAAAAATAATAAAAAAATGATTGAGGATATGGAAAAAATTAAAAAGTTTATAAAAAATTTTAAGGAGCGAATAAATTTTAAGGACGTTGCGATATTTTTTTTAGCTTTAGTAATTTTAAGCATTCCTTTTGCAATTGAATATTTTAAATCATCGAGGCCGTTAATTTTAAATCATTCTTCAGCAAAACAAATTTTATTTGTTGAGCCAGATGAAAAAGAAGAACCAATTTTGAAAGAAATTAAACATGCTCAAAAGTCAATTGATTTAGAAATGTATCTTTTGTCTAATAAAAAAATTATTCAAGCATTAAAAGATGCAAAAAAACGAGGAATAGAAATAAGAATAATTTTAGAAAAAAATCCTTATAACATTGAATGGTTTAATAAAAAAATTTTTAAAGAACTCAAGGAATTTGGAATTCAAGTTAAATGGAGTAGTCTTGAATTTAAACTTACACATAGTAAATTTATGGTTATTGATGATCGAATTGCGATTATTATGACTAATAATTTTACTTATTCAGGATTTAATTCAAGTCGTGATTTTGGTTTAATTGATTTTGATGTGAGAGATGTAGAAGAAATAAAAAAATTATTTGAAGCGGATTGGCACGATGACTCATTTTTTTCTTCTTCTCAAAATTTAGTTATTAGTCCAATTAATTCTCGTTTTAAATTTGAAAGTATAATTAAAAATACACAATCAGAAATTTTGGTGGCTGCCGAAATAATGGGTGATCAAAAAATTCAAGAGCTTTTAAGTGAGGCGCAAAAAAGGGGAGTACAAGTTAGAATTCTTTTAGCTGATATTAAAGATAGTGAAATTAATAGAGAGGCTGGAGAGTATTTTCAATCACAAAATATTCAAGTGAAATATTTGCGAAAACCATTTTTGCATGCTAAAATTTTAATAGTGGATAATAAAATTTTATATTTAGGATCAATTAATTTCTCTGCTTCGTCGTTAGATGAAAATCGAGAATTGGGAATTTTATTGATAAATAAAGATTTAATTCAGCAAGTTAGGGGTGTTTTTGAAGGAGATTGGAAAAATATAAATTAATTTGTAGTTTTTTAGGGAAAATATAAACCAAAATTTTTTATTTTATTTATTTTTAATTTTATTTTATTTTATGTATAAAATTATTCATGAAAGAGAAAAGTGTATTGGTTGCGGCGTATGCGCAGCGTTATGTTCTAATTATTGGGAGATGAGCGATGATGGAAAATCTTTATTAAAGGAAGCAAATAAAAATAAAGAAACAGGAAATGATGAATTAGTAGTAGAAAAATTAGAGTGCAATGAAAATATAGAAGAATCATGTCCAGTTCAATGTATTCAAATTAAATGTCAAAAATAATTTTATGTTTGAAATACGTATTCATGGTCGCGGTGGTCAAGGGGCAAAATCAGCTGCACAATTTGTTGCTGAAACGGCCGCGGGTGAAGGAAAATTTATTCAGGCTTTTCCAGAATATGGGCCCGAACGATCTGGCGCTCCTGTGGTTGCATATGTTCGAATTTCTGATCAAGAAATTTTGACTCATGAACCAGTAGTTTCTCCAAATGTTGTTTTAGTTTTAGATGAAACTTTGATGGAAACAATTAATATAATAAAGGGATTAAAAAAAGATGGGATTTTAATAATTAATTCATCCAAAAAAGATCAAAAAAATAATATAAAATATTTGGATGCTTCAAAAATTGCTTTGGAATTTATAAAAAAAGATAAACCGAATACGCCAATGCTGGGCGCTTTAGTTAAAAGTACTCAAATAGTAAAATTAGAAAATTTAATCAAAGTCGTTGAAAAATATTTTTTAAATAAAATAGGGAAGCAAGGCGCAATGGCAAATATTATGGCGATAAAAGTTGGATATAAACAAGCGTAAATTTTTTAAAATTAAAACAAGTAAAATTTATTTAATAAATTTTACTTGTTTTTTTATTGACAGTAAATAATTTGATGTTGTTAATTTTGTTAACAAAAATATATGGGTTGATTATGCGTTTTATTCTTTGTATTAAAATTTATAGATTAATTTTAATTATATATCAACGGCATCTCAAATTGAGAAAAAATCTGTCTAGTTTTATAGGACCATTATAATATTTGACAAAAATTTTAATATTTGATATATATTACCTATACCTATGGTCGGGGTATAAAAAATTAAATTTTAATAAAAATAATATGAATAACAAAAAACAAGATACATTAATTAATTTTAAAAAAGCTCATAGCTTGATAGCCAAAATTATTAAAATGATTGAGGCTAATGAATACTGCATTGATATTATGCAGCAAAATTCAGCGGTAATAGGTCTTTTAAAATCCGCCCATCAAATGTTAATGGAAAATCACCTTAATACTTGTTTTAAAAATGCGATGAAAACAAAAAATGAAAAAAGAAAACAAGAAATGACTCAAGAAATTTTAAGAGTTACAAAATTATTTAATAAATAATCTAAAATATTATGGTTAAAAATATAAAAGAACATATTTATTATGTTCAAGGTATGCATTGTGCTTCTTGCGAAATTTTAATTGAGAAAGAATTATTAGAGAT
>JBBTVT010000091.1:0-2385 GCA_038078655.1 Patescibacteria group bacterium | reverse complement strand
CAACATATTCTATTCTTTTTTCTTCTAAATATTTTTTTGCCATATCGCAATATGGACAAACTGATGTAGAATAAACAATTACCTTAGACATATTTTTTTCCCTTTCTTATTTCATTAAATTAATGAAATTAATTAAAAATAAAATTATAAAATTAAAGTTGTTTAATTATTTCTTGTTTTTTTAATAATCCCTCTTGGGCGCCAATTTTTCTAATTGTAAAACTTGAATTAATAATTCCCCATTTTAAAGCCTGTTTTATATTTTTTTGATAAATAAATCCAGCTAAAAAAGCAGAAGCAAAACTATCGCCAGCACCAGTCACATCCACTCTATGCCCGGGCAAGGCAGGCATTTTAAAATATTCTTTACCATCATATACGCACGCACCCTTGCGTCCCTGTGTCATTACCACTATTTCCGGTCCATAATTTTTTAAAATTTCCAAAAGTTTTTTATTTTCTTTTATATTTTTATTTATCATTTCCTTAACTAAAAATTGCGCCTCTTCTTTATTTATATTTAAAATTGTTGTTGCTTCAAAAATTTTTTTTAATTTTTTAAATCCAGTTTTTAATTGATAAGTTCCGGGATTAAAAATTAATTTAATTTTTTTCTTTTCAACTAAATCAATAATTTGTTGATGCAACTCTTGATGATTCTTCCCAACTGAGGTCAGATAAATCCATTCGGTTTTATCTAATTTTGGTAAAAAATATTTTCGAGAATGATGATAAACTAAAATTGTCCGATCATTTTTAAATTTAATAACAAAAGAACAATTTGTTTTAGAATTCTTTTCTTTTTTTATAAATTTTGTTTCTATTTTTCTTTTTTTTATTTTTTGATAAATTTGCTCTCCATTTTCATCGTCTCCTAATACTGTATAAATTCCAATTTTTAATCCCAATTTATTTAAACTCGCCGCAACATTTGCTGCATTTCCACCCATTGATACATTAATTTTATTAATTGGAATTTTACTTCCATAATTTAAACAAAGCATTTTATTTTCTTCAATTGATCCTAACAATTTTGCTTGTTGAATTTGAATAAAAGTATCAAAACAACAATCCCCAATGACAATAACATTAAACATAAATATTTTAAAATAATTTTTTATTTTTTACTTTTTGCTTAAATATTTTTTCTATCTTTCCACTTGAATCGGCGTTGTCATCACATCAATTTTATTTAATAAACTTACTCTTTGCTTTAGACACTGATATCCAGATTCATGTGGCCAACGCTCTTTATAATTATTATACTCATCTTCCAATGTCGCACTATTTTTATTTGATACGCGAAAATTCGCGCAAAGCTCATAACTAGTATTACTAAAAATTTTATAATCAAACATTGTATTAGCTACTGAATCTTTTAAATCATCGTTTGTTAAATTATTTTCAGCTTGCATAATCTCTTTAAAATTATCGGGTAATTTATTTTTGTCAACATAATAATGCTGTATTGCGGTGTCTAATTTATCAAATTTTTCAAGAATAACGTCATCCAATCTTCTATTTCTCGTTTCTGTTGGCGATTCAACAAAAAATAAACTTGCCACAAAAACAATGATAATTATTCCTAATGAGCAATAAAAATAAGACAAAATAACCTTATTGTTTTTGTTAACTGCTTCGCGCTTAATATCGTAAAGATAAAACGAAAAAATAGCAGAAGAAATAAAAATAGTAGTTATCGCTTTTAAAATAAATTTAATTGTAAGTTCTCCTTGCAAAAAATTATAAAACACTCCAATCAACCAGCCAATTACAACAACAGAAGCGACAAATAAAATGAAATAAGTAAGCCAGCGCCTTACAGCAGAATCTTTTGATAGAATGCCTGAAATTAAATTCTTAAAAATTCTCCAAATAGTAAAATAAAAAATTGGAGCTGAAATAATCAAGGCTGAAATGGCAAACTTTAGAGCATCAGGAGAATAATTGCCATCATATTGATTAATCGCGTCAGCAATATTTTTATTAATAATTTGAAAAATAATCATACCTGTTGACAATGACATAAAAACCAAAGCAACAAGCGACAGCATATAAAAAAATGCGAATTTGGCTGAATTATTTGAATTTAAATTTGTCACACATAAGGTTGTCTCGTTTGTTAAGACGGATTTTTTTTCAATTTGAGATACGATTGGCATATAATTAAAATTATTTTGATAAATTAAACAAAAAATATTTTGTATTTCAACGATATTTATTCAACTTTTTGTTTTAAAGCGCTTTTTATTGGCATAATTATTATATTATTACCACGATATTCTTGCTTTTCAGTAGAATAGAAAAATATATCAATGTAATTGTGGAGTCAATAATTACATTTTAACATGTTTTTTGGAATAATTAAACCCCGATTTTCCAAAT
>JBBTVT010000090.1:0-1789 GCA_038078655.1 Patescibacteria group bacterium | reverse complement strand
GGGCGTATTGCATACGCCCATTAAATATTTACCCATAAAATTCCCAGAAGAACCTAAAAAATTAATATTTACGAAAAGAAAAAAAAGCGTATACTAAAAATCTAAACAACTTTACAAAATAAACCATAATTCTATTATTTTATGCATTACAAACTTATTACATTTGGATGCCAAATGAATATTTCAGATTCTGAACGAATCGCGACTATTTTAAAAAAAATGAAATATACCTCAACCTTAGATGAAAATAAAGCCAATTTAATATTGGTTAACGCTTGTTCTGTTAAACAAAAAGCAATTAATAGGATTTTTGGTCAAATGAAAAATTGGAAAAAATTAAAAGAAAAAAATCCTTCTCTAATTATTGGTTTAACAGGATGTATTACTGAAAAAGATAAAAAAAAATTTAAAGACAAAGTAGATTTAATTTTTGACATTAAAGAATTACCAGAACTAGAAATGAAAATTAAAAAACTTATAAAAAATAATATTGAAATTTCTTGTAAAATTTATTCTAAACAAAACAAAAAAAATCAAGATGACGATATTAATTATTTTCACATTGAACCAAAATATTCTAACAAAAATATTGGATACTTGCCTATTATGACTGGCTGTAATAATTTTTGTTCATACTGCATTGTTCCTTATACTCGTGGTCCTGAAATTTCTCGACCAGTTAAAGAAATTTTACAAGAAATAAAAAATTTAATTAAAAAAAAATATAAAAAGATTTTTCTTTTAGGACAAAATGTAAATAGTTATCAATCAAAATTAAATAATGAGATTTTTGATTTCCCAAAATTATTAAAATTAATTAATCAAATACCAGGTAATTTTAAAATAAATTTTTTAACTTCTCATCCCAAGGATATGTCAGACGAATTAATTAATGTAATGGCAAAAAGTGAAAAAATAAAAAAAGAACTTCATTTGCCAATTCAATCAGGCGACAATGAAATTCTCAAAAAAATGAATAGAAAATATACTGTGCAAGATTATTTAAAACTTGTTCAAAAAATTCGCAAACAAATGCCTAATATTTTTCTCTCTACTGATGTTATTGTTGGTTTTCCTAGGGAAACAAACAAACAATTTGAAAATACTGTTAAATTATATAAAAAAATAAAATTTAACAAAGCATATATTTCACAATACTCGCCTCGTCCACAAACCGCCGCAGCTAAATTAGATGACGATGTTTCTAACGAAGAGAAAAAAAGAAGATGGAAAATTTTAAATGATTTAATAAATAAAAAATAAAATTTTTTTTATATATTTTATATAAAACTCATTTTTTCCGTTTTTCTTTAGTGCTATTTATAATATAAATTAACGTATCTATTAAATCACAAATTTCTTCTAAATTGTTTTCTTCTTTTTTTATTTTTACAAGAACTGAAACTAACTCTTCTTTTTTAAAAATACTATGTTCCCTTGCTTCATCCTTAATGTTTTTAACCAATTTATCTTCTTCAATTCTTTCTCTTTTCATAAAATTCCCCAGTACCAATAATATATATTCTTTAAATTCTTCTTTATTTATTTCTTGCTCAGCTTTTTTCCAATCCCATTTTTCCATAAATTCTTCAGCTACTTCTGTCCACGGCGTAATCTTTTTTTTATGTAATATTCCATCTATTACTTCAAATGGAATTTCTCCGTTTATTCTCTTTTCAAATATTTCATACGCTTTTATTTTTATTTTTCTTTCTTTTTCAATTTCTTCAGGAGTTTTTTCAAATTCAATATCTATAGGATTTTCTTTAAAAAAATTTTCTATTCCTTT
>JBBTVT010000089.1:12842-15140 GCA_038078655.1 Patescibacteria group bacterium | reverse complement strand
ATTTCGCAACCAGTCTAATGATTGTTGTTGTAGGGGCGCGGCTTGCCCGCGCCCAAGGCGACCGCAACGGTCGCCCATACATACCCACAGAATTGTCTGAGGAACCCAAACTAATAAGCTGTTTTTTATGAACAAAAATCAAATTCAAGAAAGAATTAAAAAATTAAAAAAAGAAATTAATTATCATCGTTATCTTTATCATGTTTTAGATCAACAGGAAATTTCTGATGCCGCCTTGGATTCTTTAAAAAATGAATTATTAAAATTAGAACAAGAAAATCCGGAATTTATTACTGATGATTCGCCAACTCAACGAATTGGCGGGCAACCATTGGAAAAATTTAAAAAAATAAAACATAAAATTAAACAATGGTCTTTTAATGACGCTTTTAATCAACAGGAAATTTCTGATTGGGAATTAAAAAATAAAAATTTTTTAGAAAAACAAGAAATAAAAATTTTTATAGATTATTTATGCGAATTAAAAATAGATGGATTGCATGTTGTGTTAACCTATAAAAATGGGGTTTTTGTTTCAGGTGCAACACGTGGAGACGGTAAAATAGGGGAGGATGTAACAAAAAATTTAAAAACAATTGAAAGCATTCCTTTAAAATTAGAACAGCCAATAGATATTATTGTTGAGGGTGAAGTTTGGATGAGTAAAAAAATTTTTCAAGAATTAAATAAAAAAAGAAAAGAAAAAGGCGAGGCTGAATTTGCAAATCCTAGAAATGCGGCAGCCGGAACAATTAGACAGTTAAATTCAAAGATTGTTGCTGAAAGAAAATTAGATTGTTTTGTTTATGATTTGGTTTGGATAGGCAATGGAGTTTTGCCAATTTCGCAAAAAAAGGAATTAGAAATATTAAAAAAATTAGGATTCAAAGTTAATTTTCATTATCAATATTGCAAAAATGTTGAACAGGTGGTTGAATATTGGAAAAAATGGAAAGAAAAAAAAGAAGCGCAAAATTATTGGATTGATGGAATTGTCATTAAAGCAAATGAACGAAAAATTCAGGATGCATTGGGGTATACAGGCAAAGCGCCTCGTTGGGCAATTGCTTTCAAGTTTCCAGCAGAACAAACAACCACAATTGTTGAGGATATTATTATTCAAATTGGACGAACAGGAGTTTTAACACCAGTAGCTGTTTTGCGACCAGTTAAAATAATGGGTTCAATTGTAAGTCGAGCCACGCTTCACAATGAAGATGAAATTAAACGATTGGATATTAGAATTGGAGATACAGTAATTATTCAAAAGGCGGGAGATGTAATTCCAGATATTATTCAGGTGTTATTAAAATTGCGAACAGGCAAAGAAAAAAAATTTGAAATGCCAACAAAATGCCCAATATGTAATTCGGAAACTAAAAGATTACAAAGCGAAGCGGCTCATTATTGTTTAAATAAAAATTGTTTTGCTCAAGAAAAAGAAAAAATTATTCATTTTGTTTCAAAAAAAGGATTTAATATTGACGGATTTGGTAAAAAAATTGTTGAACAATTGATAAACGAAGGATTAATTGGAAATTTTGTTGATATTTTTGAATTAACTCAAGGCGATATTAAACCCTTGGAGCGTTTTGCTGAAAAATCTAGTCAAAATTTAATTGAAGCAATTAAAAAAAGCAGAAAAATTGATTTAACAAAATTTATTTTTGCCTTGGGAATTAGGCATATTGGAGAAGAAACAGCGCAACTTTTAACTGAACGATTTTTATATTCAATAAATTTTCAATCTTTTAAAATAAAAAATTTGCTTTTTTATTTTCAGCAAGCGCGCATTGAAGATTTAGAGAAAATTAATGGTATTGGAATTAAAATGGCAGAAAGTGTTTCAGGATGGTTTAATGATGAAAAAAATATAAACCTTTTAAAAAAGTTAGAGGAAATGGGAGTTGAAATTTTTAATGTATCGGTTTCTTTGTTAGTTTATTTAAAAAATAAAAGTTTTATTTTGACTGGAGAATTAGAATCAATGACAAGAGATGAAGCAAAAGATAAAATAAAAAATTTAGGTGGGAAGGTTTTAAATTCAGTTAGTAAAAAAGTTGACTATGCATTGGTTGGTAAAAATCCAGGTTCAAAATATGCCCAGGCAAAAAAGTTGGGAGTAAAAATTATTAATGAAAAAGAATTCAACGAATTAATAAAATAAGTAATAAATTACAACATGAACCAACGAATTAAATTGACAAAAAGATAAAAAAATGTTTATAATAAATTCGCAATATTGTAAAAATTCAAATTCTGTTAAAAGGAGGTGATTAAGATGATGACAGGATTTTT